>JAQUAH010000026.1 GCA_028687345.1 Candidatus Omnitrophota bacterium
GTCAGTTTCTTTTTTTGAAGCGTAATCTCTCTTAAAAAATCCAGGCCCACGTCAGAAAAGACGGCTGCCAACCCAAGGTGGTTCAGGGTAGATTTATTTAATCCCATATTTATCCCGATTACTGAAGATAGAATCAGGACCTTTGTTATATGAAAGGGCAGATAATATTTGTCGTCTTCTTCTTTTCTATATATGTTCTCCAGTATACTGTCGCCCAGGATTAACTGATTAAATAGGGTGTCTAAACATGCGTATATTTTATCCATATAGCCGCAGAGGTCATCTTGAGCTCTTACCTTTTCCAACAAGATATTTATCGTCTCCACCGTATCCTGAAAAGTCTGGCTTGACTTCTCCCGGTCGTCTATTCCGTGGTGCTTTACGGCCAAAATGAGCTTTTTTGAAACCAGAGAGTGATCCTGGGATTCCTTATCTTCTTGTTTAACTTCTTCTTTTAAAATTATTTTAGGAAAATTTAAAGACGGCTTGGAGGGATTTTCTCCGTTTTCTTCGCTAGGACCTGAGGATTTTTCCTGCGGAAGGGGTTTTTCCTCCTTATCTTCGGGCTTATTTTGTCCGTTATTTCTTAATATATCAAACATCCTTGGCATAGGCATAATCCTTTTTGTTTAAATCCGCGGCCACCTTTTCAGCTAATTCTTTGCCGATCTCCTTTGCCTCACTCCCAAAGCCGATCAAGAGACTTAAATCGCAGATGTTGTTTATCTTCCTGGGCAGGCCTTTGGAATACTGATAAATAATCTCCAGGGCCTCCTTTGTAAATATCTCTCTCTGGGCCCTGGCTACTTCCAGGCGGTGTTTTATATACTCCTGCGTTTCTTTGTCATCGAGTCCTGTGAGGTGGTATTTTATCCCTAAGCGCTGTTCTAATTGCGGTATGGCATTTATCTTTCTTAATAATTCCGGCTGGCCGATCAAGATCAGGGTAATAAGAAATTTATTGTTCAACTGGAAATTCAGGAATAGCCTTACCTCCTCAAAAGTTTCCTGGTTCCTGATAATCTGCGCCTCATCAATTAAGACTACCGTTTTTTTCTCTTCCCTGAAATTCTTATAAATTGAGTCCTGCAGCATATGCAAAAGCTTTGGCTTGCTGCCCTCAACATGTTCGTTCTTTAACTGATAGATTATCTCCTGCATAAACTCTAAGGGGTTAAGTTGCGGATGTATTATAAGCGCGACCTCGTAAATCTTGTTTTTTATCAGTTCATCAATTAATATGCGGCTGAGCACCGTTTTACCGGAGCCATATTCACCTGTAAGCATGGCTGCGCCTTTTTCTTCCTTAACCGCGTATAATAATCTGGTGAGTGCCTCTTCGTGCTTCTTGGAATAATACATAAAACGGGGGTCAGGCGTGTTTTCAAACGGTTTTTCGCTTAAGCCCCAATATTTCTCATACATTTTTGGGATCGTCCTCTTTGTTTAAGCCTAATTTTTTCTTCTCTTCCTCTCCATAATATCTTTTATCATAATAATAATCGGCACCCATGCTGGCTTCCGGCCTAACATTATTTATGATTACGCCTGAGAGCGAACCCTTTCCTTTTATGCTTTCGATCTGTGACTTTGCCCTGCGCAGCACTAATCTGGAGGCAAATCCCGACCGGTATACCAGTAATACTCCGTCGGTCTTGGAGAGCAGGATGGATGTCTCGCTTACCGCCAGGATAGGAGAGGTATCCACTAAGACAATATCGTATAAATTCTTAAAATGGTTGAGTACTTCATCTAATTTAGCAGAATTAAAAATAGAAATATCGCTGTGCATACTCGAACCGGCAGTAATTATGTTAAGATTATTTATCCAGGGTTTATCGATGATTTTATCAATATGAGTAGCCCCCAGCATGATGTCGGTAGCGGTCTTGATTGCGGCGTCGGGATTTATTTTTCCTGTCAGCACTTCGGTTAAACCATTCTCCTTTTCCTTCAAGCCGAAGACCTTGTGGATTCGCGGCCTTCTTGTGTCTGCGTCAATAATGAGTACCCGATGGCCCATTTGAGCCATAGTCATGCCTAAGGTAGAGACAATCAGGGTTTTACCCTCTTCGGGTTTACAACTGGTAATCATAATTACTTTATTCTTGACCCGGCCTTCCCTGCCAAATAAAACCTGCAGGTTTACGCATAATAGGCGAAAGGCCTCTAAAAAAAGGGAGTTACCCGTGGATTGATCCAGTTCAAAGACCAACCCTGGCCTGGGCGCTTCTGTCTTAATCGGTTTTTTAAAGAATGCCCCCAGGCCCCTGTGCTTTTCTTTTTTCTCCTGCCCTCTGATCTGTTCAGTGCAATAGGGAATTACTCCCATCACATTCGCCTTTATGAAATTTTCTATATCCTCCACCCTTCCTATGGATGTGTCCATGTGCTCTGTTACCAATGCGGTAGTGACCCCCAAGAAAATTCCGAGTATTATTCCAACGAAATAATTTCTTGCTTTATTTGGATAAAAAGGAAAGCTGGGAACAGAGGCAGGATTGGCCAAGGTGATATTATTAACTGTTTCTGCCTCTTTAATCTGCGCCTCTTGGAGCTGCTGTTTCAATGACGTATATAAGCCTTCATTGATACCGATATCTCGCTTAAGGACTCCGTACTCGAATTCTTCTTTAGGCAGGTTCCTGAGTTTTTCTCTCAATACTTTTATTTCTTCCTTAAGCTGGACTATAGAAGGGTGCTTTTGTGTATAGTTGGCGGATAAATCCGCTTCCTTTTTTTCTAACTCTGAAATCTGCTGCACTATACTAACGCCGGCTCCTGTAGCACCCTGCATGGTAAGAACCCGCAATCGTTCTTCTTGGTCCTTTAATTTTGTTGAAACTTCGTTCAGGGTCTTTTCTACAAATATCCTGACATTGCGCACCTGCTGGTTCTTTTGTTCGGCAATTATCCTAATAAAAACCTCGGCACATTTATTAACAAGAAGCGCTGCCTTTTCCGGGTCACGATAAATAAGTGTCAGGCGGATCATGTCGCTATTCTCTATTTCAGCTGCATTCAAACTTGCGTACATATCGCTGATTAATCCTTCAATCTCTGGCCTGCCCATGCCCTCCTTGATAAACCCTAATTCCCTAAGGGAGGTTTCTGTAAAAGTCTTGCTTGTAATTTGTCTGGTATAATCAGAGATTTCGTACATATCGCGGCCGGCCCAGATAACCTCCCTGCCCGGATACATAATTTCAGACGGCGTAATTGCCGAACGATTTACTTTTAGGAGCGCTGCCGCCTGATATAACGGCGTCTGCAGGGAAGTAAAGATAAAGGTGCTGGAAAAAATAACCACTGTCGAAATAAGGATTACTACTTTTCTTTTTAACAATACGCCCCATAAATCCCTGAGATTTAATTCATATAACTGTTCCATAGGCATATATTACTAGATTAACGGCTGCGGTTCTGCAAACGCCTGATTTCTCTTCTGATGCTGAGCATGTTAGTCGCATTGTTCAAGATATTCGATAAATCATCCATCGCTTTATTGAAATTAGAAATAAATGTCCTTGGCACAAATATTACATCGTTTGGTTTCAAGACAATATCTTCCTTGATAGCGCCCCTTGCAATCACTTTACTCATATTTATTCTCTTCACTTCTGGTTTTTTCTCAGTTAAATTATCGTGTATCACCAGCACGCTGTCTCTGTGTGCCTGGTCAGTAAAGTCTCCTGCTAAAGCAATTGCCTCAATCAAATTCACTGTTCCATTGTAAGTATATATGCCGGGGTAGTTTACGTCTCCTAAAACAACAATTTTATTACCGGAAAATTCTCTCATAATTATAGATACCTGCGGGTTCTTAACGAATTCAGAGAGCTTTTTTCTTATTTTTTCTTCCAATTGTTCTATGGTAAGACCCGCCGCGACAATCCTGCCTACGAGGGGAAATGATATCTGGCCATCAGGGCCCACAACCACATCTTTCGTTAAATCCGGGTTCTGCCAAACAAAAATTTCTATTTTATCTTCCGGAGCAATATAATATTCCACTTTCAATTCCTCTCCGGGGTAACCCCCTTCCCTCGCTGCTAATGTGCCGGTCCTGGTCCTGGAATACTCTTTAGCCTGAGCGAAAATAGGCGTAGGCTTATAATTTAATATTAATAATAAAGAAAGGGAAAAGATTCGAAAAACTGTCTTTCTCATAATTTTACCGTAATATTTTACTTACAATATACCAATCCTATTATAATGAATGCAAAACTAAAAGTCTACACTTTTTTAGGTGATTTGCTTATGAAAAATCAGTCGGTGAGAGTGAAAAACTTTAACAATCCCTTGGCCATTCTTGAGGCATAGCTTCTTTCTCCAAGAATTGGTTTGGGCGGGAAAAATACTCTTAAAAAAACAGCATAGTATTGCTTTAATGACTTTGCCTCGATTAATTCAAAAAATACATCTTTCAGTAACCCATCCATAAATTTTCTCCTGAAATTTCGCCTAAGCATGACCCTTCTGTTAAAAAAAGTATTAATGAATAATCTTTTAGAAAAATTGGGTTTGATGCTATTTATTACATGGGCGGGTACCTCGTTAGAAAATAAATCTTTAACTAAAGCAAGTGCTGTATATAAAGATGCGTTAAGTTCCCATTTTTTTGCTTTATCTATTACGCCTGCCCAGTTTAAGCCGTGGCTATAAAGATTTAGAAAATTATTTATGTCGCAGATATACTTGAGGCATTTGTACCCGTTATCAGATGTTACCAGGTTGGTTGCCAAATAAATCAACAGCTCTTCATCATTGAATTCATAATAACCGGCTCCTTCCTGGCTGGCTGCTCTGCTTATGCCGTTCCACATTCCGGTTACAGCCTTTCTATTGTAACCTCTTAGCCAAATATCATATATAATGTCTATACTTTGTGAGCCGGGGTTGCTGCATTCTTCCTGCCATAGCCACTCTTCAATCTCCCTTACTTCGGAAAATTTATATCCTTTCCCGGCTAAAATTTTATGCACATTTTCCCTGTCTTCCCATTTTATCAATAAATCCAAATCTGCACTTGGTCCCCTTGCTGTAATATCTGCGTATAGCCGCTGGGCAAGAAATGTTCCTTTTAGCGGTAATGCAACAATGCCGTTATCTGCAAATAGCGCCAAAATATCTATTGATTGTTTACGCTGTAAAGTTACCATAGGTAGTACCGATAAATAGATAGACGCTAGCCTACTAAAAACATGCCCCGGGATGTAAGTATAACCGGAGATTGCCTTAAGATTATTGTAAAGCAAAACGACAACGCCCTTCTTGAGTGCCGAATTTATGAAACCTTCCCAATATATGCCGTCTTTTATCAGGGAAACTGCTTTTTCTTTCAACCCCTGGCTTAATCTATTCCCTGCGCAAATCAACATAAGTTCCTCGGTGTTAGAAAGCAGAATGGCTCTTTTCGTAAATATTTTTCTTAGTTTAAATAGAAACAGCCTCCATTCTATAATCAGGCTTATACAACCGGATAAAAAATGCAGAACCCCAGGTGCCGTAAGCGATATCCTTGCAATTATTCTATTAAGCAAGCCCCACACAGCAGTCCGGAGATTTATTATTATGCCGCCTCTTTCAATCTGCGTGACTGTGCCTGCTATTACATCTATACTAAAAGGGCCCTCAAGGCCTTTTTTATGGGCGTCCCCTTTTGTAAAATAAGACTTACCGCCGTTATTTCTTAAGATTTTCACTACCCGATGAATAAAAAACCACGCCTCTTCTTTATTTCTTGTATCTACGGCAACTGCATCCCCGATTTTTATTCCCCGTTTTCCTACGGGTTCTATTTTTACCCTGTCTGCGTCTTTAATAAAAGGATACATGCTACTGCCCTTAGCATGCAAATAAACAGGCCTGCCTTCTTTTAATAAAGACAGATTCAAATCTTTTGCAGCTATGTTTTTTCTTTCCTTTATTAAGTGATCTTTTTCTTCGACGATCATATTATATAACCGCTTCCTCAATCTGGCTGGCAAACAACTCCCTGTATTTTAAGTTTTCTTCCGCCAGCTCCTGGTGGGTGCCTGTTTTTATAATGCATGGACTTTCAAGATAATATACGGTATCCATTTTTCTGACGCTGGAAAGCCTGTGGGAGACTAAAATCAAGGTAGAGTCCGGGAAATCGGAGTTCAGATTATCTACAATTTTATCCTCAGTTCTAGAATCCAGGGAGGAGAGCGCTTCGTCAAGAATCAATATTTTTGCCCGCTTGATAACTGCCCTGGCTATAGCCAGGCGCTGTTTTTGCCCCTCGGATATTCTGCAGGCATTCTCCCCTATGAGCGTATCAAATCCCTGCGGCAAACTATTTATAAAATCATCTGCCTCTGCTATGGCTACGGCCCGGATAACTTCATCCATAGAGGCGTTCTCTTTGGTATATAGAATATTGTTCTTAACCGTATCGTTCCATAAAAATTCCTCCTGAAGGGCTATGCCAATCTGCTCTTTTAACGACTTGAGCCTGACTTGTTTTATATCAAGCCCGTCAATTTCGATAGCGCCCTCCTGCAGTTCATACAAACGGACAATTAAGGCCAATAAGGTGCTCTTCCCGCACCCCGATGGTCCTACCAATGCAATTTTCGCTCCCGGTTCTATTGTAAAGCTTAAATTCTGCAGGATAAATTTTTCTGCATACCCAAAGGAGACATTTTTAAATTCTATTCCGCCTCTTGGGATCCGATAATCTTTTGCATTGCAGGAGTCTGTTATCTGCGGCTTAGTATCCATAATTTCAGTTAAGCGCTTAAAGGATATTGAGCTTACGGTAATAGCCTGGAAAAACTCGTTAATTGATTTGCTTAAACCAACTAATTGGGTTAAATAAATCATCACTGCGCTTAAGCTACCCAAGCTCATTTTCCCCTTTATCACCAGGTATCCGCCGTATAAAATAACAGCTCCGCTGATTATCCTGTCAACAAGAGAGCCGGATAAGATGCGGATATTTGAAAGCCTTTCATTTTTAAGCTCTGCTACCATGGTTTCTTTTAGGTCTCCTTCAAATCTATTTATCTCGGCATCCTCTTTTCCCAATGCCTTTATCAGATGGATGTGGCTGAATGTTTCATACAGCCTGATCCATAACTGCTGCGATTTTTCAATCACAAGCGTAGTTACCTGCCTTAAAAATTTTGTAAAGAAATAAGGCTCTAGGTACGCCAGCGGAATTATGCAAATGGCAAATAAGGCAAGTTTTGAATTTAGAAAGAAAATAATTATTAAAATAAATACGGCCCTGGGGATTATCATAAACATCTGCGGGATGGTATCGCAGAGAAAATAAGTGACGGCGTTAACATCGCTGACTATCTTATAAATATGCTCGCCCGTTGATTTATGGTTAAAGAATTTTAACGGCAGGTTCTGCAGGTGCCGGAATATGCTTATAGTAATATCAAAATGCACTTCCCTCTTTGTCCGCTGCAGAAGATAGGAACTAAAATAATTTATGGCGCTGTTTAAAGCAAAGATACTTGCGCCTATAACCGCAATTATTAAAAACAGCTTCAAATCTCTATCGGGATACGCCTTATCAATGATGAGCTTGGCAAGATAAGGATTAAGTAAGCTAAGCGGCAGACTAATAAGCCACAGGGTCAGTATTACTGCCCATGATTTCCAATGCCTGTAAAGGTATTTCCCGAAACTCATCCGGTTCATTGTTTAACAGGTGTTTTATAGGTGCTACAATTTATAATAGCAGCTTCAAACGGTATATCCGGCTAATTTGCAATAATAATCTATCGGTGTTTCCAAGTTTCCGGTTTCAACATAGGCTTTTCCGGGGCACCAATTACAGGATTTTCTTAAATTACAACTCTTACATCTGGTATCGGTAGTAAATCCCCTATTCTCTACCAAAGGCAGCAATTTATCCAGCGCGTCTTCTACGCCAGATTTAAGCAGATTTAAGGTTGGCTTTCTTATAAGGCTACAAAGAAAGGCATTGCCATATGGATCAATATGCATATTGTCTCTTCCTATGGCGCAGCGGAATAAATTGCTCTTTGATGTCTGCTTTCTTTTCTTCGATAGCGACTGACAAGTATTGACTTGTGTCTTTTGAGGTGCCTTTAAAGCTAAGATCTTCTCCGGGCTAACCCTCAAATTACAAGTAGCAGAATCTCCGTTTAATCTGGCGTATATATTAAAATCCGGAATAAATCTTAAGCCCAATCCTTCAATAAAATTTCTTACGCGCTCTAATTCTTTGAAGTTATCTTTGGTTATTTGTGTCTTTATTTTCAAGGCAAGTTTTGACTTTAAAGCCAGGCCTATGCCGCGCATTACTTTTATAAATGAGCCTTTTACCTGCGTAATCTTTTCAAATAATTCTTTGCTTACGGCATTCAAGGTCATTTCAATCACAAAAGGAGGCCTTTGTTTAAAGTAATCGGCTATTCCCGGGGTGAGAAAATAGCCGCTGGTGAATATAGTAATTATAAACCCCTTGTGTTTGGCATAGGAGTAAATGTCCAGAAAATCCCGGCGCGCTAAAGGGTCTCCTCCGGTAAAGCAGAGCCAGATTACCCTGGATTTATAAAGTTTATCCAAAATATGTTTAACCTGTTCTGTATCCAGATCTTTTTTAAAATAGTTTGGCTTATTATAGCAATCCGTATAGCAATGTTTGCAATGCAAACCGCACCTAAAGGTCAATTCAAACTGGCAGACATTCGGGTATTCTTTTCTCCAGTTTATCTTATGAGTCCTAAGACTAAATGTCTTGTACGGGATTTCCCTCATATCTTTCTCACGAAGGGTATAATTCTCTTGTTATTTACAAAACCTAATCTGTAACATGGTATCGTACTTACTAAATCTTTGGCAAAAGAGGCAATATTCTCCAAACTCTCTTTATCCCAGAAAGCAGGAAAAAGATTGGGATAGAGCAGACTGAATGCTCTTTTAGCAGGAATTTTTTTTGCTGTATTCCGAGTGGCATGATAGATAAAGAAGAGCTTCTCCAGCGGCGCTGGCTGTATCCTGGTATCCAGATAATCATTAAATTCTCCGTGCCAGCAGGAGCCGTAAATAAAAAATTTATCTGCGTATTTACGCACGATCATACGATCATCATTTAGCACCATTGCATTACTATACCTGTGCCATAGCCTTGCTGAAGTGCTTTTACCGGCTCTGGATTTCCCCGCAAAAAGCAATCCTTTAGCATTTTTATCTTTTAGCCCTACGCCATGCACAAAGATTCCCTTATTATGCAACGACAGGTAATTTATCAAAAGTACCTGTAAAAAATCGTAGATAATTCCTCCCATGCCCCAGGACCAGCCATTTATTTCCTGGAAAAGAAGATACGCGTCTGCTTTTTCAAAAGTTTTGTTCACAAAGACAACTTGTTTTCTATCATGCAAATGACATTCGTAGATATAAGAGTCCCCTTTTTTCAAAAGACTCCAGTCCTCTTCTCCTCCCTGGAAATGAGTAGTGATAAATATCGGCCTTGCTCCAACAACCTTGGGAAAGTTCTTTACGATATTTACTTTGATGAGAATCTCCGGTTTGCCTTTGCCTTTATAGAAAAAATTATTGAACCGCTCAGAATGCAGGCGCCTCCTTTCCTCCTTAGTGGGCTGTAGAAGCGCAAACCTGCTTTGCATTTGGATGATTACATCTGCTATTTTAAGCCTGATTTCAGATTTCATAATCTTTAAAGATTTAGCGCTTTAGCAATTTAATAATTGCTTGGTTAATTCAGCGTTTTTTCTGCTCTCTGGCTCGCAGGAAGTAAATTTGCGGTTATAAAGCCAGCCTTGAGCAGGGCACCATTTGCAATAGATAATTAATTTGCATTTATTGCATTTATAATCGCCATCAATTTTTATGTTTGCGGAAAAATCTTTTAGTCTTTCCCAGGCATCATTCAGAGAACTCTCTAATATTTTATATCTGGGGTAGTCTATCATCAGGCACATCTTTAATTCTCCTAAGGGAGTGACCGCTGCCTGGGTAGTCCCTGCTCCGCATTTAAATATATCCGTTACTTTCTTTAAATTGGGAAATTTTACCCGGTTGGTAAATTCCCCTGGGCCTGATAATTCACATTCGCTTTTAGCCGGTTTATTCTCTAGCCGGCCTCTGTATTTGTATGGTTCTTTTGAGCCGTCCAGGCGCGGGGAAAGCATGTCATCCAGTCGGTGCTGACAATTTAAATTTCTGGCAAAATCCTGCACTTTTCTTATTTCCGGCTCATTTTCTTTTAATACACAGGTTTTAAACCCCAGGCTTATTCCACTCTCCGATAGAATCCCGATTGTTTTAAAAACCTTGTCTCTTGAACCGCATATTCCGGTAATCCGTTCAAATATAATCTCACTCATTGCCGGTATCGTAATATCAATTTTATTTATCCTCATCCCGGATAATTCCTCAATCTGATTTTTTTTAATCAGCGAGCCGTTGGTATAAATTATAATCTCAAAACCCAGTTTATTTGCATAGCGGACAATAGGCATGATGTCTTTTCTCATAAATGGCTCTCCGCCGGTAAAGCCTAAATAAAGGCAACCCATATTTTTTAGTTGCTCCAAAATAAAAAACACCTCTCTGGTCTTCAGTTCACCGTAATTTCTATAATGAAAGGGGATATAACAATGTTTGCAGCGGAAATTGCACCTGTATGTCAATTCAAATATTACCCGAAGAGGAATTTTTCTTTCTTTGGCGTTTTTATGCAGGCGTTGCCAGAAAACATAGCAGGATTGGGCTTTCATATAATTTAGGCTGGATAATTATTTTGGTTTCTAAATTTAGCAATTTCCTCAGCCGTTTCTTTAGCCAGGGTACAAAAATAAGGTACAGGCGCTTCCTCATCCCCTGTTTCTAAATACGCCCTTGCCGGGCAATTATGACAAACCGGCCTTAAACGGCAATCACGGCATTTTGAATTACCCTTAAATTTTTCTTTTAAAGTTTGAGGGAATACCTTATAAAAACCCTCCTTAAACGAGGTGCCCTTTAAGTCAACGCTGAATTTATCCGAAAACTGGCAGAATTTCAGCCTTCCATAAGGGTTGATAAAAAAATTAGTCAGCCAGGTGTTGCAATGATAAAGAGAATCGCGTCTTCTTTCTAATCCGGCGGGGGCATGCAAATGCTGCTGATACTCTTCCCAGATATCAGGATCCTCTCTCCTTAATTTTGATAACTCCCTAAAAGAAAGCCTGAATTTAAGGGGTTCCCGATCCCCATTTATCCTCGGATAAATCATGGCATCGTACTGGAAGTGATACCTATGATTTTTTTTACCTAAGAACTCGTCTGTAAATTCCTTAATTTTTGTAACCTCAAGCTTATTCTGTTTGAGGCAATTTGATTTTAGAGTCAATGGTAAGTTTCTTTTCTTTATCTCCTTTAAGCCCCGCATAACTCTGGAAAAACTTCCCTCTACTTGAGTAATCTGCTCATAAGTAGATCTGGTTATGCCATTTAAAGTAACTTCAATGCTGTGAGGGGGAGATTTGGCCAAATAATCAAATACTTGCGAAGTTACAGCCGTAGCATTAGTAAAGATGTTGACCAGAAAAGCCTTTTTCTTGATATAGGAATAAAGCTCTAAAAAATCTTTTCTTATAAAGGGATCCCCTCCGCTTAGGGTCAGATAAATACACCCTTCCTTATGTAACTCATCAAAAATTTGCTTCCACTCAAAAGTCTTTAATTCTTTCTCTTTATTTTCTGACCCCTTACAATAACAATGGATGCATTTGAGATTACAGTGGTAGGTAAGTTCAATGTGGCCTGTGAACGGGTGATGTTTCTTTCTCGGTATTAATTTATTAAAAAAATAACCTAAGTTTGTTTTTTTCACTGCAAAACCCCTGCAGCTATACAAATTGCCTATGTCATAACGCGGCTGGATAATGGAGTTGTGTCTACCCAGCAATGGCCTTTGGGAGGCACGGAAGTATTTGAAAAAGTGCATATATAATTCTTCCCTGCCTTATTAGTGCTGGTTTGATTAAGCGTAGACCTATCATAGCAGGCGCAAGCCAATACTGCCTGTTCCGGATTTAGTTTTACGCGTGTAATAACCGGCCTAAATTTTGGTTTTCTCGGCATCTTAGCCCTCCTTTATTGCTTTGATTTCCTTTAAATCTCTCAGGAATCCCCTCATTTCTTTATCTACCTCTTTGGGGGTAGTGTCAAAGACTTTTAGGATTTCCTCCTTGATTTCACCAAGCTCCCTCCTGCCGTCAATTAATCCCCAAACACAAGAAGCAACCTTATTTAAGGCGTAGATACAATTTATCTCATCCGAAGTCTTATAAAGCGGCATGAGGATTGTCTCATCATCAATTACCCTTGAAACCATATCAGGATTCTTCTTTAAAATCAGCTTCTCTTGCATCAGGTTTCACCTCCTTTAAAAATAAGCAGGACATGGAATTTATTAAGATTGTGGCAGACTGATTTCTGCGTGAGCTCAACAAATTTCAGGTTATTAAAATACCGGACTTGCTTTGGAATCTTTTGTCTCAACATTTCTTTTGTATACGCTAAAAACGGCAGGTCTATTTTATCTTTTTTTAGCATATTATAAAGGAACCCGAGAGAGCAGTGATCTATGACGGCAATATTTTTTTTGAATCCAAAAAATTCGGCTAAATTATGAATCTCTACCCTCATCCCTAACGCCTTGGCTACCCTAATCAGATGGTTAAATTGAATAGAATATTCTACGTGTCCGCGCAGGTAAACAGCGGTAGGATAACCATTCATAATGCCGTACTCTGTAATAAAAACTAACCCGCCTCTTTTTAGAATTTTTTTAACCCGGCTTATAAATTCAACTGCTCCGAGGTTAAATATAAACTCCGGAGTGGCATCATTAATATCAAGCGAAGCAAATTTAATCCAGTATAAAGACCTTCTTACCGAAGGGTCTTTGATGGCGGACAATTCTATCTTGCCGCCCAGAAAATCCAAGGCTTCTTTTTTATTCACCTTGGCTGCCGTAAAGTCAGCTATGTTTTCATTGGCAATAATCAAATCCAGGCTGTTGTTCTTAAAAGGCATACACTCGGCATTTGCCTGGCAATAACTTAAATGATGGCGTTCGTTTGCATCTCTCTGGTTCTCTAAGAATTTAAAACTCAGGTCACAGCATGCATATCTTGGCAGGTCTTTTGTATGATTATTTCTTTTGTATTCCTCTAAAAATGAACGCGTTAAAAAACCTGTTCCGCCTCCGACCTCAACAACCGTGCTTTGTGGATTTATCTTCTTTATGGAATTTAATTTTCTAAAAAGCCTGGCTCCGTAGCTCATGCCACCAAGAGCGGGATGCGCTTCTCTGTAAACATGAGAAACAGTAACTTCGTTTTTTTCAAAATGCCTGTGGCTGCCATGGATTGAATTTTTGTGGTAAAGGTTCAAATTTGGATTCTTATTAAAATTTTTAACCGAGTTCAACTCACGCGACAAATTCAGGTAAAACTCATTATATTTTTGGTATTTTTGCGGAAAAGCCGGATTTTTCTTGTCCCGTTGAGAAATATGGTATTCCAAAATTCCTTTTCTTATTAATGGCTTTATTATGTTTTCTATTTTATGAGAATATTTCATGTGCGTTTTATTCTTTCTGATTAAGCCTCTTAATTCACCTATTGAACATGCTTTTGATAATTGAGTCCACAGCCGCGCCTGAATCCCCCGCAGGGAAATAAAGTCTTTTTTTTCTTTAAGGCAGGTAAAAATTACTCCGTCTTGCGGCCTGTTATACCAGACAATACACTCATTTCTCTTTAGAAGCTGCTTATCCACTTTTTCTCATCAGTCAGACTTATATATAATACGGATTAGTTGTATTGTATCATTAATTTTGCCCTTTGGAATATATTTTTGTGTTATAATAAAAATGAAAATGCTCAAAATCCACTTTATTATCATGCCATTCTTTCGGATAAATGCCCCTCCCTTAGGCGTGGCTTGCCTTTATGCGTACTTAAAGAAATACGGCCCCAGAGACCTTGACTTACGTTGCACTGACTTCAGATTATTTAAAAATGATGTCAAAACATTTACCTATTTAGGGTATCGGGATAATTTTGTTATAGAAATCCCTGACCTTCCCCTAATTCTTGCTATTATCAAAAATTTCCAGGAAAACAGCCCAATCCTGAAGGACATAGATAAGGTAATCAAGGACTATGTCCAAATTCAGCCTTTAAACTTCTTTAAATTACAGGATGAGATAAGAGAAGTATATAATATTATTGATACCCACTTACAAGAACTAATAAGTAGCGATATCGTGCTATTTACTACTTACGAGACTAATTTCTTCTTCACGATTATGTGCTCTTTATTATTACGTCAGAAAAAACCCGATATTACTATTATTTACGGCGGACCGCAAGTAACTCAAAGCGAACACTCAAGAAAACTTGTTTTGAAATTTGGCGTAGCTGACATGGCTGTAATAGGAGAAGGGGAAGAAACGCTACTTAACATTATTAAAGCCTATAAATCCGGCAGGCAATTAAGCGTCAAGGGGACAATGAGCTATATTAAGAATAAGGACTCTTTCTTCACAAAGCCATCTGAGCCGCTAGACTTAAATATCCTTCCTTGCCCGGATTTTTCCATTTTAAATCTGAACGGCTATTTTAAGAAAAACCTTGAGCTTCCTTTATATACATCCAGGGGCTGCGTATTTAGCTGCAATTTCTGCAATGAGTGGAGGATGTGGCATCGTTTCCGCCAAATCAGTCCGGAAAAGGTCGTGGGGTGGATGAAGAGTTTGAACCAAAAATATGGAGCATTTCGTTTTTATTTTGCAGATAGCCTCTTGAATACCTCTTTGCCCTGGCTCGATAAGTTCTCTGATATGCTTCTTAAAAACAAGTTGGATTTTCAGTGGCATGGCTATTTCAGGGCTAATATGAATAGGCAGCTGGTGGAAAAACTTAAAGCTAGCGGACTCTGTAGGGCATTTGTTGGCGTTGAAACATTTTCTCAAGCTCTTCTAGAAAAAATGAATAAGAAAAGGACCGCTATAGATAATATGGAATCTATTGAGGCTTTTACAAGCTGCGGCATACCTTTGGAGATAAGCAATATAG
>JAQUAH010000027.1 GCA_028687345.1 Candidatus Omnitrophota bacterium
TGCGTTTGGGTTTAAATGCGCTCCTGCCGGATGATATTGTTATTGCCAAAATAAAAGAGGTAGGCCCTAGTTTTCACAGCCGCTTTGACGCAAAGTCAAAAGTTTATCGCTACATTATCTTAAATCGCAGCTATCCTTCTGCCATGTTGAGAAATAAAGCCTATTTTTATCCTTATCCGCTCGATACCCGGCTCATGCAGCAGGAGGCAGGTGTACTTTTAGGCAGGCACAATTTTAAGTCGTTTCAGGCTCGCGATAAAAAAGAAAGAGACCCCGTAAAGACAATAAAGAAGATAAGGGTGAGCAGAAATAAGGATTTTATATATGTGGATATAGAGGCTGATGGTTTTTTGTATAATATGGTCAGGAACATAGCGGGTACGCTTGTGGAGATAGGCAGAGGTAAAATTTCCAGAGGTAGTTTAAAGAAGATATTGCTTTCTCGCGACAGAAGAATTGCCGGGCCTACGCTTCCTGCCTGCGGCTTGTATCTGGTTAAGGTAAAATACTAAATGACATGAATAAAGAAAACCTAAAAAGTCATCCCTGGGACTTTTATTCTAAGCTTATCTTGATAAGTTTTTCTTTCCTGCAAATCCTGCGCTGGAGAATCTTTCCCCAATTTGTAGATATCTATTACCATACCTTGACCGCCTGGGGTTTCATTGAAGCAGGCGGCTATAGCAGCTGGGATTTTTGGCAATACGCCCCCTTGGGCAGGCCCCATATTTATCCTCCATTTTTTCATATTATTCTTTCGGCCCTGCTCAAACTGGGGATAGATAAGATATTTATCGCCAAATTCTTTGAAACCATAGTGCCGATCCTGTTTCTTGTCACATTATGGTATTTTATGAAAAAAAATTACTCCGGCCGTTTAAGTTTTTTTATTTTAGTCATGGCAGCCTCTTCATTTTCTTTTTATATTTCTTTATCAAACAATATTCCGGCAACGCTCGCCGTTATTTTAGGATTTTTTGTTTTTCATTATCTTTTTCGCAAGAAGTTTTTGCGTGCCCTGCTTTTATTGGCTTTATGTTTTTATACCCACATCGGGGTCTCCTGGTTTTTTGCCTTCAGCGTTCTGCTGTTCGGTTTACTTAACAGGCAATACAGGAAGTTAAGCTTATTAGTTTGCCTATCTGCTATTATTCTATCGGCGCCAATTTTGATTAAACAATTTTACGGATTAAAGCTTATTTCTCTCTCGGGAATAAATGAGAAATACTTCTGTGAATTTAAACCGGTTGATTATTTATTGGCATTATCCGGGCTAATTATGGCTTTTATGATGAAGGAAAAATATTTTCTTTTCCCCGGCTTATTTTTTGCAAGTTTTATTTTCCTGTTTTACCCTTACCGTTTTTTCTCAGCACAGGGATATTTACCCATAGCCTGTCTTTGCGCTCTGTCCCTGGACCTTATCTATGAGAGGCTAAAAAATAACGAATGCCTGAAATCCCTGGCCTTCGTGTTAGCAGCTTTTATAATGTTAATCTCTCCAACGATTTTAATGTACAAGCCCAACGAGGCAGATAAATTGAATTATAGATTATATTTTTTCGATTCGGCCCTGGTAAACATAGTTTTGCCGGCTTACCACCAGCGCATCGCTTCAGCCGGGCTTTGGTTTCCAAACGAATATTTGCCGATATCTAAATTAATCCGGGAAAATTGTGAAAAAGGAGATATTATCTACTCCAGATTTCATATTTTAGGGGTATGCCTATCTGCTATTTCCGGGCGCGCAACGGCAAATGGATTATTTTCAGAAATGGGAATACCGTCCAAATTTGACCCCCTTTCGGCATCAAAGATGGTCGTTGCCTTTCAGGGTGAAGACCGGCAATGGCTTAAAGATGCCTTGGATAAACATAATCTTATTGAGGTAGGAGAGAATAAATATTTTATCTTATACAAGAATCCTTCGGTTCAGGCCAAGGTGGATATAAAAAAAGCGACGGTTCCTTTTTGGGCAATTTGGCTTATAGGTTTTACATTCGTGCTTCTATTCCTATCAGGCAGATAATGACATTTCAAGCCCCAGGGAATAGCGAAAATTCTATTTGACTTAAAGGAGAAATGTGTTATACTTCTTTCTCTATGGATAAGACATACGCAGCTAAAAAAGTAGATATAAGAAGGCAGTGGTATATAATAGATGCCAAAGATAGGGTTCTGGGCAGGCTGGCTGCCAAGGTAGCATCTGTCCTGAGGGGCAAACATAAACCCATATTTACCCCGCATTTAGATACCGGAGATGGCGTTATTGTCATTAACGCTGCCAAGATTAAGGTTACCGGCAGGAAACTTAAACAGAAAGTTTACCTGCGCTACTCTGGTTACCCGGGTGGCTTAAGGGAAGTGTCTTTGGAGGCTATGCTTAAGAATAAACCCGCAACCGTAATAAAATTAGCGGTCAGACGCATGCTTCCAGGCGGGCCGCTGGGCAGGGACTTGTTGAAGAAATTAAAAGTTTATACCGAAGATAAACACGGCCATGTATCGCAGAAGCCGGTTGTTTTGGAGATATAGAAATGGTTGAAATACAAAAATATATGGCAGTAGGCAGGCGTAAGGAATCGGTGGCAAGAGTGCAACTTCTGCCAGGCCAGGGGAATATTGTAGTTAACGGGCAGCCTTGCGAGAAATATTTCCTCCGCGAGACAGATAGAATTATTATAAAACAGCCCCTTTCTCTTATGAATATTATAAATAAATACGATGTGTTTGCCAATATTAAAGGAGGAGGCCTTACCGGACAGGCAGGTGCCCTGCGCCATGGCATTTCGCGCGCTTTGGTATTGGCGGAGCCTAACTCTAAAGATATGCTCCGTAAACAGGGATATTTAACCCGCGATCCCCGTGCAAAAGAACGTAAGAAATACGGCCAAAAGGGTGCGCGTAAACGCTTCCAGTGGACAAAGAGGTAGAAATGCAGTAGATAGTAGGTAGGAAAAGATAAAATTAGAGTCCCGCTAGGAAGCGGGATTTTTTATTTTGTGCTTTCAGAGGTTCCGACGAGAAAATACTTGCCCCGAGAAAAAATTTATGCTAATGTAGAGATAAATTTCTAAGGAGAGACAGATATGGTAAATGTAGGGATTATCGGAGTGACCGGTTATGCCGGAGAGGAATTAATTGATATTCTTCTTAAGCACCCAAGCGCAAGAATTGCAAATATCTCTGCCAAGATAGATAAGCCGAGGAGAATTTCGGATATATTCCCGAAGTTCAAAAACAGGATAGACCTCGTCTGCAGCGAACCGGATTTAGCTAAGATTGCCAGCACCTGCGATTTAGTATTTTTAGCTCTTCCCCACACTGTGTCAATGGGGATTGTGCCTGGCCTCTTAAAGGCAGGTAAAAAAGTAATAGACCTTAGCGCAGATTACAGATTTAAAGAGGCAAAGATTTACGAAAAGTTTTATAATACCAGGCACACGGACAAGCCGCATATCGCCGGCGCTGTTTATGGCTTACCGGAAATTTATCGGGCTAAGATTAGAAATGCTTTGTTAATCGCCAACCCCGGATGTTATCCTACGGTAAGCATATTGGCTTTGGCGCCGCTGGTAGCACTTGACTTAATTGATTTAGACTCAATAATTATTGATGCCAAGTCCGGGGTAACCGGCGCAGGAAGAAAAGTAACGGAGAATTCCCTCTTTTCTGAAATAAATGATGATTTTAAGGCCTACAAGGTAAATAGCCATCAGCACGCACCGGAAATTAATCAGGAGTTGTCAAAATTATCTGGAAAGAAAATAGAGGTTACTTTTGTGCCGCATCTATTGCCGTTAGATAGAGGGATATTGGCTACGATATACGCCAGGAAGAAAAAAGGGGCAATCAGAAAAACGCAAAACCTATTTACGCTATATAAAAATTTTTATAAAAAAGAACCCTTTGTAAGGGTTAAAAATGAAGGCGATTTTCCTAGAATTAAAGATGTATTCAAGACCAACTTCTGCGATATAGGAATAAAAGAAGAAAAGGACGCCATAATTATCATTGCCGCCATCGACAATTTATTAAAGGGAGCAGCTGGCCAGGCAGTGCAGAATATGAACATTATCTTTAAGTTCCCTGAAGATACAGCATTAATATGAAGATATATAAAAAGGCTATCTTGCCGATAGATTTTCTGGCCAGCGGCTTAGCCTGCGGCATCAAGAGGTCGGGTAGATTAGATTTGGCACTATTTTATTCGCTTTCTGGCGCAAGGGCTGCCTGCCAATTTACCACGAATAGAATTTTGGCTGCGCCTATCAAGCTCAACAAAAAACTTCTAAAGATTAACTCTAGCTTCAGGGCAATCATAGTGAATAGCGGGAATGCCAATTGTTTTACTCATAAAGCAGGCCTAAAGGATGCAGAAGGGGTAACTGCAAGTTTATCCGCAAAATTACAGGTAGAGCAAAAAGAAATCTTGGTTGCTTCTACCGGCATTATCGCAAGAAGGCTGCCTATTATAAAGATTAAAAAGGCGATCCCCCAATTAATTGCGGGCTTATCGAAAGACGGGGTTCATAAAGCGCAGAAAGCCATTATAACCACGGATAAATTTACTAAAGGGATTACGGTAAAATTCAATATCGCAAACCGCACAGTTACAGTTTGCGGTGTTGCCAAGGGCGCAGGCATGATCGCTCCTTCCATGGCAACAATGCTGGTATTCATACTAACCGATGCCTGTATTGCTCAAACTGCGCTTGATAAGGCCTTGAGAATTTGTGTGGATAATTCATTTAACTGTATCACTGTGGACGGCTGCATGAGCACAAATGACAGCGTGATTTTGCTGGCAAACGGGTCAGCCCAAAATAAATTGATTTATTCAGGAAGGCATTTCGATTTGTTTACTGTGGCCTTAAAATATGTCTGCCTTGAATTGGCAAAGATGATTGTGCGGGATGCCGAAGGCGCCAGCAAATTTATTCAGATTAAGGTAAAAGAAGCAAAGAGTTTTCAAGAAGCTAGAAAAGCAGCCTTAAATGTAGCTAATTCCAATCTATTCAAGACTGCTGTATATGGCCAGAATCCCAATTTTGGCAGAATCGTAGCAAGCTTAGGCCAAGCGGGTATAGATATAAAAGAAGAAGACCTAAAAATAAAAGTTAGCCCGCTGAATAAAAAGGATATATTTGTAGAAGTGTTTATGAAGAGAGGCGGGTCTAGCGCCACAGTTTATACTTCGGATTTAACTCCGGAATATATTAAAATAAATGCAGAATATAATTAAGGAAGGCCGATATGGAAGATGCGATTAAAAAAGCCGATGTTTTAGTAGAAGCGCTGCCGTATATAAAGAAGTTCCACAAGAAAACAATCGTAATTAAATACGGAGGCAGCATATTAGGCGAAGAAAAAATCAGAAACGGCGTATTAGAGGATATTGTCTTTTTAAATTTCGTGGGCTTAAGGCCGGTATTAGTACACGGCGGAGGCCCGAATATCAGCGACCGTATGCGTACTTCTGGTAAGAAAACCGAATTTGTAGATGGCATGCGGGTTACTGACGAAGAGACGCTGATTGTAGTAGAAGATGAACTGAAGAAATTAAATGATATTATTATAGAGGAAATATCAAGCTTAGGCGCAAAAACTGTTTGCCTTAACGGCAAAGATGAAAAGATAATTCAGGTAGAGAAAAAGAAATCCAAGGTAGACCTGGGGTTGGTTGGGCACATAATCGGTATTAATGCAGAGCCGGTATTGGATGCCCTTCGTTCTGATAAAGTGGCAGTGATTTTGCCTATGGGCAGAGGTGAAGATAAAAATGCATATAATGTTAATGCTGACGAGGCAGCTGCAAATATTGCCGTTGCTTTAAAGGCAGAAAAGTTAGTCTTGCTTACCAATGTTAAGGGTATCATGCGTAACCCCGAAGACCAGCATTCATTCCTCTCTACCATAACGACGCAGGAAGCAAAAGGGCTTATTCAGGGTAAAGTTATCCAGCAGGGGATGATTCCCAAGGTGAGCGCATGCATTGAAGCTTTAAGCAACGGCGTAAAGAAGACGCATATCATTGACGCGCGCATCCCGCACGCATTACTTTTAGAAATATTTACGGACAAAGGAATCGGGACAGAAATAATTAAATAACCAGTAACGAGATTACGAAAAAATGAAATTACAAGACGTTTTTGACAGTTATAAAGAATACATAATGCCTACCTATACCAAAGTTCCTTTGGTATTCCTAAAGGGAAAAGGCAGCAAGCTTTGGGATATTCATAATCAGGTTTTCTTGGATTTCTTCCCCGGCTGGGGCGTAGGCAATTTGGGGCATTGCCATCCTAAAGTAATGCAGGCAGTAAGAGACCAGGTCTCAAAGTTAATTTTTATCCCCAATAATTATTACCAGATACCGCAGGCAAAGTTAGCCAAGGAATTGATATACCTGACATATCCGGGCAAAGTTTTTTTCTGCAACTCAGGCGCTGAAGCAAATGAAGGGGCGATTAAATTTGCAAGAAAGTTTGGCAAAGGAAGATATGAAATTATTACTTTTGAAAACTCATTCCATGGAAGGACGCTTGCTACATTAGCTGCTACAGGACAGTCTAAATACAAGGAAGGCTTCCAGCCTCTGCCTGAAGGATTTGTGTGCGTTAAGTTTAATGATATAGAAAAGGTTAAAGAGGCAATAACCGATAAAACCATAGCTATAATGCTGGAGTTGATTCAGGGCGAAGGCGGGATAAATATAGCTGACAAAAATTTTGTTTTAGAGCTCAAAAAGCTATGTGATGAGAAAGAATTACTTTTAATCGTAGATGAGGTTCAAACCGGTATAGGCAGGACCGGAAAACTATTCTGTCATCAGTATTACGGCATAAACCCCGATATAATGACTTTGGCCAAGGCCCTGGGGGGAGGTTTACCCATCGCAGCAATGGTGGTAAGAAAAGAAATTGCCGATACTTTAGGGCCCGGGATGCATGCTTCAACATTCGGAGGAGGCCCTGTTATATGTAAGGCAAGCCTTGCGGTCTTAGCGGCAATACAGAAAGAGGGCTTGCTTAGCAATGCCAAGAAAATGGGGGAATATCTTTTTGCCAAACTTAATTCTCTAAAGGAAAAATATCAAATCATCAAGGAAGTAAGGGGATTAGGGTTAATGATTGGCATAGAGCTTAGTATTGAGGGCAAGGTTATAGTAGAAAAATGTATCCAAAAGGGCCTGCTGATTAATTGTACGCATGATAAGGTATTGAGGCTTATGCCTGCATTGAATATAACCAAGAAAGATATTGATAAAGCTATCGGGATATTGGATAGCGTCTTTTCTGTAACTGGTAATCCATAAATCATGACTATGATGAAAAAAGATTTTATTTCTATAAAAGATTTGACTCTAAAGGAAATTGAGGATATTTTTTCCCTGACAGATAAGCTTAAAAAAAATAAGGAAAAATTTAGCAGGGTATTATCCGGCAAAACCCTTGCCCTTATTTTTCAAAAGCCTTCTAACAGGACAAGAGTTTCTTTTGAGGTAGGAATGCATCAGTTAGGAGGAAATTCCCTGTACTTAGCGCCCCATGAAATAAACTTAGGCGTAAGGGAATCTATAGCGGATGTGGCAAAGACGCTATCGCGTTACGTTGACGCCATTGTCCTGAGGACTTTTGAGCATAAAAATATCTTGGAGATGGCAAAGTTTTCTAGCGTACCCGTAATCAACGGCCTTTCTGATTTTTCCCATCCCTGTCAGGCGCTGGCTGATATTTATACGATAAAAGAAAAGCTAAAAAACATTAAAAATAAAACTTTGGCATATGTGGGGGATGGAAACAATGTTTGCAATTCGCTGCTCTTGTCCTGTCCTAAGGTAGGCATGAATATTAATGTAGCTACGCCAAAGGGATTCGAACCGCAAAAAAATATTTTGCTGGATGCAAAGGATATGGCAAAGTTGCAAAAGGTCACAATAAATTTATTTCACAATGCTTTTGAGGCAGTTAAGGGGGCCGATGTTATATATACCGATGTCTGGGCAAGCATGGGACAAGAAAAAGAGGCCAAGGCAAGAAAGAAAATATTTAAAGAATTTCAGGTAAATAAAAGATTAATACAATTGGCCAAAAAAGGCGTATTGATTATGCATTGTCTGCCTGCGCATAGAGGCGAGGAGATTACCGATGAGGTTATTAACAGCAAGAATTCGGTTGTTTTTGACCAGGCAGAAAATAGGATGCACGTGCAGAAGGCAATATTAATTAAACTATTGAAATGAAGAGAATAAGTTGAAAGTAAAAATTTATCAGATTTTAGGCTGGATATTTCTTGTTTTCGGCATATTTAATTCTATTTACAGCCTAACTTCAGCAAAGGGACCAATTGGAATATTGCCTGTAG
Organism: Candidatus Omnitrophota bacterium; assembly: GCA_028687345.1. Taxonomy (GTDB): domain Bacteria; phylum Omnitrophota; class Gorgyraeia; order Gygaellales; family Profunditerraquicolaceae; genus JAQUAH01. The sequence goes on from JAQUAH010000027.1 coordinate 8,368, forward strand.
TATTTGCATTATATATATCGAATCTTCCTGGATGGATTGGTTTAATCTTACTTTGGCGTGCAGATAAAAATAAAAAACCGGATAAAAAATCTATCTGGGGCATAATATTAATAGTACTTTTTATACCATGGTTATTTATCGTATTATCTTTAATCTATCTTATAATAAAATACGGAGACAGTGCATAATTAAAGCAAGAGGACTGATAGAATAATGAAAAAAGTAGTTTTAGCATATTCAGGCGGATTGGATACTTCTTGCGCAGTTAGGTGGCTAAAAGAGCAGGGGTATGAAGTAATCTGTTTTGTGGCTGACCTTGGCCAGGGTTTAGGCAGCGGAGAAGACTTTGGCGCAATTGAAGAAAGGGCTCTTTCTGCCGGCGCAAGCAAAGTATATATTAAAGACCTGCAGGATGAATTTGTGGAAGATTTTATCCTTCCTGCCTTGAAGGCAAATGCTATTTATGAAGGCAAATATCTCTTGGCTACGGCGTTAGGCAGGCCATTAATTGCTAAGTATCTGGTCCAGATAGCCCATAAGGAAAAGGCAGATACTGTTGCGCATGGCTGCACAGGAAAAGGAAATGACCAGGTAAGATTTGAAGTAAGCACAGGCATATTAGACCCGGCCTTAAATATTATTGCTCCGGTGAGAGTTTGGGAATTCAAATCAAGAGAAGAAGAAATTGAATATGCCCAGATGTATAATATACCTATAGATGTCAGCAAAAAAAAGCCATATAGCATTGACAGGAATATCTGGGGCATCAGCATTGAAGCAGGAGTATTGGAGAACTTGGAAACAGAGCCCCCTGAAGATGCCTATTTAATTACAAAAAGCCCGACACACGTTTCTACTTACCCAAAATACATTGAGGTTTATTTTCAGGGAGGAGTGCCTAAGAAAATAGACGGGAAGGCATATAAATTAACTGCCTTAATCTCTCATTTAAATGAAATCGGAGGGCTTCATGGGGTAGGCAGGACTGATTTGGTTGAGAATAGATTAGTAGGTATCAAATCCAGGGAGATTTATGAAGCGCCTGCAGCAACCATACTTTATACTGCGCATAAGGAATTGGAGAGCCTGGTGCTGGATAGAGAACTTATGCATTTTAAGGAAATCGCATCTCTTAAATATTCAGAATTAGTTTATTATGGCTTGTGGTTCTCCCATTTGAAAACATCATTAGATGCTTTTGTCAATTCAACGCAGAAATTTGTTACAGGTTCAATAAAATTAAAATTATTTAAAGGCAGCTGCGTGCCTGTAGCCAGAAAATCTTCTTTTTCACTGTATAAAAAAGAATTAAGCACATACGGGAAAGAAGATAAGTTCAACCAGCAATTAGCCGAAGGTTTTATTAAGATTTGGGGTATGCCGTATCAAAGATAGAGGGGATAGAAAATGACTAAAAAATTATGGGGCAGCAGATTTCCCAAAAAGACAAGCGTATTAGCCGATAAATTCACTTCAAGTATATCTTTTGATTATAAATTAGCCAGATATGATTGTTTAGGCAGCATTGCCCATGCAAGGATGCTGGGCAAGCAGCGGATTATACCGCAAAAAGATTCTAAGCTAATCGTCAAAGGCCTTAGTTCTATCCTCAAAAGTTTAGAAAAAGGGAAATTTAAAATTGACCCTAAAGCAGAGGATATACACTCCAATATTCAGGACATGCTTTTTAGAAGAATAGGAAATGCGGCGCACAAATTACATACTGCCCGCTCCAGAAATGACCAGATAGCGCTGGATATTAAAATGTATATAAAAAATGAAATAACCGAATTGACAGATTTTATCATATTGCTTCAGAGGTCTATATTGAAATTTGCCAGGGATAATCGCAAGGTGATTATCCCCGGCTATACCCATTTACAGGTAGCCCAATGCGTGCTCCTGGCGCATCATCTCCTTGCCTATATTGTTAGCCTGGAGAGGGATAAGGCCAGGCTCATTGACGCGCAAAAGCGAATAGACCAGATGCCGTTGGGCAGCTGTGCGTTTTCAGGCACGGGCCTGCCTATCGATAGGGAAGCCGTAAAAAAAGAATTAGGATTTAAAGGCTTAACCGAGAATAGCATAGATAGTGTTAGCGACAGGGATTTCGTGATTGAAATACTCGCCGACTTATCTATCCTTTCCGTGCATTTATCCAGGATTGCAGAAGATTTAATCCTCTGGTCCACTAAAGAATTCAGCTTTATAGACATAGATTTTTCTTTCTGCACCGGCTCCAGTATCATGCCGCATAAGAAGAATCCAGATGTCCTGGAATTGATCCGGGGAACAGTCGGAAAAATACACGGAGACTTATCAAACGTGTTGATAATGATGAAAGGCCTTCCTCTATCGTACAATCGGGATTTACAGTTGGATAAACCGCCTCTTTTTGATGCCATAGATACGGTAAAGGATATTTTAGAGATATTTATCGCATTATTTGAAGATATTGTTATAGAAAAAGAGGCGATCAGGGCCAGGCTTAACGACGAATCTTTATTTTCCGTGGATATTGTAGAATACTTGATTAAAAAAGGCCTCTCTTACAGAGAGGCCCATGATATCGTAGGAAGAATTGCAAAAGACTGTTTGGATAAAGGGGAAAGAATTTCCGAACTTACCAATCACGAACTAAGGAAATATTCAAAGAAACTTATGCCGGATGTAAAAAGTATCCTTAATCCTGTGGCCTCTGTTAACCTCAAGACATCTTACGGAGGGACAAGCCCAAGGCTAGTAGAAAGGCAGCTTTCAATCTGGAATAAGCGGCTAAGGTAGCCGTTAATTATGCTTAACAAGAAAATATTTATTTTAAATTTAATTTTATGCATATTTTTAAATCCTGCTGCCGCCTTTACCGAAGAATCGATTACAATCACTACCTATTACCCCAGCCCCAGCGGTTCATACAACCAGCTTAAGGTCAGCCGCAGCGTAATCTATAATCCGGTAGATAAAGATAAATTATCCGCTCCTCAAAAAGGAGAGGTAATCTACAATGATAAAGAAGACAGGTTTTATTATTACAATGGCTCATCATGGGTAGCGCAAAGCCAGTGGGTCAGGGTACCGCCGTACAATTCATGCGTAGCAGAAACATGCCGGCCTTCGGTAATTTGCGCTAAGGCCGGATACACGACTTTTAGCGGTGCCTGCAGGTGGGTTACCGATAATGGCAGTTTGCAGGAGGGAAACCTTCTTGCAAGTAACGATAATCCCGTTAAAGGAAACAAGTCCTGGCATATATATTGCAGTTTATTGGGTGGCGGCAGGAGTTTTTTCGGTGTAAATAATTCTGCCGAGATACTTTGTATAAAATAAAATATCAAACTATCGGCTAGGAGTTTTTAAATATGCACGAATTTAAATACATAAAAGGAAGACTTTATTGCGAAGATGTAAAAGTAGAAGATTTAGCGAAGAGGTTTGGTAGCCCGCTTTATGTTTATAGTTACCATACGATTATCGACCATTATCTTAAGTTAAAAAATGCTTTCAGCAGTATCAAACCGCTTATCGCTTATTCGGTTAAAGCTAATTCTAATTTGGCTGTTTTAAAAGCCCTGGTTGATAAAGGCGCAGGTCTGGATATAGTTTCGGGAGGCGAACTCTATCGCGCCATTCAAGTGCGTTGCCCGATGAATAGGATAGTGTATGCATCTGTAGGCAAGACAGAAAGAGAAATAGAGGAGGCAGTAAGAAGGAAGATTTTATTTTTAAATGTCGAATCTTTACAGGAACTGGAGAGTATCAATCGCATATCAAAAAGGCTTAATACTATTACCCGGGTAGCTATACGCGTCAATCCGGATATAGAGCCAAAGACTCACAGGTATATCACTACAGGCAGGCTGACTAATAAGTTCGGGATAGATTTTAAGAGTGCTTACCAGATTCTGATGTTACGCCGGGCCCTGCCCAATGTGAAAATTTCAGGGCTCCATATACACATAGGCTCTCAGATAACAGATGCAAGTCCTTATTCGGCAGCTATAAGCAAGATGGTAGATTTTATTGAAAGATTACGAAAAAAAGGCATAGAATTGGAATACCTTAACATCGGAGGGGGGCTGGGTATTATCTATAATCACGAAACACCGCAAACTGCGCAGAGATTTGCTAAGAGAATTTCGCCCTTATTGAAAAGATCAGGATTAAAAATAATATTGGAGCCCGGAAGGTTTATTGTCGGCCAGGCAGGTATTTTAGTTACCGAAGTTTTATATACTAAATCTACTCCCAAGAAAAAATTTGTAATTGTTGATGCAGGTATGAATGATTTAATCAGGCCGGCACTTTATGATGCATACCATCAAATTTTCCCTTTAGAGATTAAAGGCGCAAACCCAAGGCGTACAGAAAAAGTTGATGTAGTAGGGCCTATTTGCGAGAGTGCTGATTTCTTCGCCAAAGAAAGGAGGATGCCTAAAGTAAAATCAGGAGATTACCTTGCGGTAATGAGCGCAGGCGCTTATGGATTTACCATGTCCTCTAATTATAATTCACGCCCCAGGATAGCTGAGGTAATGGTAGTCAAAGATAATGTATTTCTGATTAGAAAAAGAGAAGTTTATGCTGATATAGTCAGGAATGAAATTATCCCTGCTTTTCTTTTAGGTTTATAACATGGCTAAGATATTGATAGTTGACGATGAGCCGGATGTAGTTGAATTCGAGAAGATTCTGCTTATAAAGCGCAATCACGAGGTTTTCAGCGCAACAAATATCTCAGATGCGATTAAGATAATAAGGTCTGAATTGCCCGATATCGTTTTAAGCGATGTGAAACTGGATACTGATATAGCAGGGTTAACCATAGCCGAAGCAGCAAAAAAAATTAAACCGGAAATTGTTATTTATCTTATCACTGGCTTGTTAGACGGGGAGATTGAAAAAAGAGCCCTTAAATTAGGGGTAATGGAGATTTTAAGCAAGCCTATCCCCAATAAAGTTCTGGAAGAGAAAATTGAAATAGCAATACCGAAGAAATAAATACCCGGAGTTAATTTTGATGAAAGCTTTAAATTTTACCAAGATGGTTGCCTCGGGAAACGATTTTATAGTTATTCCGTTATTCCCTGCCTCGACTTCACTCAGATTGATTGGAGGGGTGGCGAAAAAAATCTGCGACAGAAAATTTGGCATAGGCGCAGATGGCTTGTTGGTTTTGGAAAAATCAAAGGTCGCCGATATTAAAATGCGCATCTTTAACGCAGACGGCTCAGAAGCAGAAATGTGCGGGAATGGCGCACGTTGTATTGCGTTTTGGATGAAATCAAAATTCAAAAAATCAAAAGTAAATATAGAAACAAAGGCAGGCATAATTGAGTCCGAAGCTGGCGTAAATGATGTTAAAATAAAATTGACTGAACCGAAGTATATAAAATTAAACATACCTATCCGGATAAGCAATCGTCAAATTAGGGTAAATTTTATCAATACAGGCGTACCGCATACGGTAATTTTTGTAGAAGGGCTGGATAAAATTAATGTAGTTAACCTGGGAAGGCAAATACGTTACCATGAAAGATTTTCACCAAAAGGAACGAATGTGAATTTTGTTGAGGTATTGAACAAATACGCCGTAAGGTTAAGAACCTACGAAAGAGGCGTAGAAGATGAAACCTTGGCTTGCGGAACAGGAGCTGTCGCCTCTGCATTAATTTTTGCTTTGATGACTAATGCATGCAAAAAAATTAACATCCACACCAGAGGCAAAGAAGTATTAACCGTATATTTCAGCAGCCTGGGTAATAAGTTTACTGACATTTGGTTACGGGGCAAAGCAGATATTGTATTTGAAGGCATAATCAAATCTATTTAGAGTAAAAGAGGATAGCAGGCTAAGCACAAAAAATGAAGGTGCAAGATGAGCAGAAGAAAAATTATCGGTTTGCCTAAAATAATGCTTCTTGCAACAATCTTGGTTACTCTAGGGGCCGGTTCTGTTTGGGCTGTGGAGCCATTTCCAGGCGACCTTCCCGGAGTAAATATCGGAGGAAACTTACCTGCCGGAACTGAGCCAAGCGGTATAGTATGGCATCCTCGCCTACACAGATACCTCATAGTTAGTGACAACGGTTTTCTTTACGAGATGGATACAAATGGCGTCCTGACAGACAGTGACTATGCCGGAGGAGACCTGGAGGGAATTTGTATTGCGGATTCAGAGAGTGATTTTGTTTATCTTGGCATTGAGACTCCAGTGGGCACTCCGGAAGAGGTTAGGGAGTTTAATTTTGTAACCGATACTCTTACTGGTCGCATATTCGTTCTTACAGAGATGGACAATACTGTTGTCAATAAAGGCTTAGAGGCTTTGGAGTTTGTTCCAGGGGCTGACCCTGAAGGAATTGAATCAGGGTTATTTTATGCCGGCTTACAGCAGAATGGTTACATCTTTAGGTTTAGATTGCCGATTGCTCATCCTAGCGATCCGGTGCAATATATATCTACTATTATGCCGGGCCGTTCGGATATTGCAGGCATGCATTACCATTTTGGCAATAGCACTCTCTATGTTGTTTTTGACGGCGCTAATGTGATTCGGTCAATGACAAAAGATGGC
>JAQUAH010000028.1 GCA_028687345.1 Candidatus Omnitrophota bacterium
GGAAGCGCTCTTCCTACAATTACGCTCATCGCGTAATTCAAATAAGAATCTTTGACTTCTTCTTCAATATAAACCGGGATTATTTTTTCGTTGCGGGTGTACATATTATATATCCAGATTTTTTACCTGGTGCGCATAATTCTCAATAAATTCTCGCCTGGGCTCTACCTGATCCCCCATTAAAACCGTAAACATCTTATCTGCCTCTACCGCATCCTCTAATTTGACCTGTAAAATCGTGCGCTTTTCAGGGTCCATAGTGGTATCCCAAAGTTGCTGCGGATTCATTTCTCCTAATCCTTTATACCTCTGTATATGCATTCCCTTGCCAGCTGCCTCTTTTATAAACGCCAGTACCTCTTTCAAGGCCAAAAAATCTTTATGTTCTTTGTCACTGATAATGCGATACAGGGCTTTTGCCTTAGCTCCCTCAGGAGCATAAGTTGAAATATCCAAACCCAATTTTTCTATCTTTACTAAAATGTGCTCTATTTCTTGCGCCTCAAAAAGCTCTAACACGTCCTGCTCCTCATCTTTGGCTTCCTTGTCAGTCAATTGAGCTAATTCTTTGTCTGAATAGAGAAAATGCTCTTCTCCCTCCACTTTTACCCTATAAATCGGCATTTTTCTGGTCTTTTGATGTCTAAAAGTCAGATATTTTACACAATTCACTCCCTTTTTCTCTAAAATTTTACCTAATTTTTCCAATTCTACCAGCAAATGTAAAAGGTCTTTAAATTGATTGTCAGTAAAAGTTTGCTTATCTTTTAAACGCATGAAGCGGCACCCTTCCCTGCCTAACTCTAAAAGAAAGTCATCCATCTGTTGTTCGGTAGGGATATATTCCTCGCGGTTGCCGCGCTTAATCTTATAAAGAGGAGGTTGGGCAATATATACATTACCCCCCTCTACCAATTTAGGCATCTGTCGATATAAAAGGGTGAGTAAAAGCGTGCGTATATGTGAACCGTCTATATCAGCATCAGCCATTAAAATTAATTTACTATAACGTAATTTAGCAAGGTCGAATTCCTCGCCCACCCCTGTACCAAGAGCAGTGATGATGGTGCGGATTTCTTCATTGGAAAGAATCTTGTCCAGGCGCGCTTTTTCCACATTCAGGATCTTTCCTTTGATAGGCAGGATTGCCTGAAACCTGCGGTCGCGCCCTTGTTTTGCGCTCCCTCCTGCGCTGTCTCCCTCCACAATATACAATTCGCATAATGCCGGATCTCTTTCGGAACAATCAGCTAATTTACCCGGCAACCCGGCACCTTCCAGGGCGCCTTTACGCCGCGTTAATTCTCGTGCCTTGCGCGCTGCCTCTCTGGCACGTGAAGCGATAATTACTTTGTCTATAATTTTATTGGCAACCGACGGGTTTTCTTCAAAATAAGCTGCCAAGGCATCAAGGCTTACTGAAGCCACAAGGCCCTCTACTTCAGAATTACCCAGTTTAGTTTTTGTCTGGCCCTCAAACTGAGGATTGGGCACCTTTACGCTTATCACTGCGGTAAGGCCTTCGCGCACATCGTCTCCGGTAATACCTGCCTCTTCTCCTTTGATTAAATTTTTGGCTTTTGCATATTGGTTGATAGCGCGAGTTAAAGCAGATTTAAAACCCGATAAATGCGTGCCGCCTTCCACGGTATTAATATTATTGGCAAAAGAAAACAAGGTCTCGGCATAACCATCGTTATATTGCAATGCCCCCTCCATAATCACCGAATCCTGTTCTTTCTGGAAATAAATTACTTTGCTATGCAGGGGGTTTTTGTTCTTATTCAAATATTCGACGAAGGAAACAACCCCTCCGGAGAATTCAAAGGTTGCCTCTTTGTCGCTACGCTCATCCTCGAGTTTTATCGTGAGGCCTTTATTCAGAAAAGCCAATTCTCGAAGCCTCTGCGACAATATGTCGTAAGAAAAATCTATCTTTGGAAAAATCGTGCGGTCAGGCTTAAAGGTTACTTTTGTGCCGGTGCTGTTGCTTTTACCGATCACGGTCAGCTTGGAAACAGTCTTGCCGCGTTCATAGCGCTGATGGTAAACCTTGCCGTCTCTTTTAATTTCTACCTCCAGCCAATCAGAGAGCGCGTTCACCACGCTGACACCAACCCCGTGCAAGCCTCCGGATACCTTATAAACCCTGTGGTCAAATTTACCCCCGGAGTGCAACTTGGTAAGAGCCACTTCCACTGCCGGCTTCTTTTCTGTCTTATGTATATCCACCGGGATCCCGCGGCCATTATCTGCGACACTTATACTGTTATCTGAATGCACCATTACTCCAATATGGCTACAAAAGCCGGCGAGGCTTTCGTCTACGCTGTTATCAACAACCTCGTAAACCAAATGGTGCAGGCCGCGCGTGGAAGTGTCACCTATATACATGGCGGGCCTGCGCCTCACCGCTTCCGTGCCCTCTAATACCTGTATTGTTGTTGCGTCGTAAGCCCTGGCCTTATCTGTGCCGAGTGATTTTTCGCGGCTCTGTTTTTCTGGTTTTGATTTTGCCTTCTTCACTTTACTTCTCCGATGCGAAAACGAATATCTTTTATAGTCTTGTTTTTCTTATTGAGCCCCTGCAGGATATCTTCTTTTTCTAAACTTAGCTTGTAAAGCCAGCTGGAGGAATCCACATTCCAACCCAAAACACCTTTCTTAAAATAATTAAACTTTATATGCGCCAATTCCCTTTTTGTCAAGGTTTTTTTCAGCAACCCCTGGGGGTTATCGCCGTTTTTTTGGGCTTTGAAGCCCTTCATTACGTTTTTTATCGTATCTTTTATCGTTTCCACGATTAGGTAAGGCGCATAGGCAGTACAATATAGATATACCCATTGGTGCGTACCACCCCCGGTTTTTCCGTATCAATTAATTCAAGCTCTATCTGTTCTTTATCAAGATTTTTCAAAACATCTATCAGGTAGTTTGGGTTAAAGCCAATCATCATCTCTTTACCCTGGTATTCTATTACGACCTCTTCCCTGGATTCTCCGATATCAGGCGTGGACTTAGAAACTACTAATTTGTTTTTAAAGACCTCTAGTTTAACCGCCTGGTAATCGGGCGTAGAGAGCAAAGCTGCCCTTTTCACGGCCAGTAAAAACTCATCCCGGTTAATCCTCATTTTATTATCGGAAACAGGCGGGATTACCTGTTTGTAATCAGGAAATTCTCCTTCAATAAGACGCGAAATGATTATGATATTGCCTAAATCAAATAATGCCTGATTGTTCCCTAATATCAAAGACAACTCCCCCTCGTCTTTAAGGTTGCGGTTTAACTCATGAATTGTTTTAATGGGCACAATAATATGTATGTCTTTGTCTATATCCTGATTTAGTTTTCTTTCTATAATTGCCAGCCTTTTACCGTCCGTTGCTACTAATGTAAGGGTATTTTTATAGATTTTAAACAATATCCCATTTAAGATATACCTTGTTTCATCAAAGGAAACCGCAAAAGAAGTTAAATTTAACATCTGCTTCAGGTCTGCCTGGCCCAGCTTAATGGCCTCTTTATCTTTAAATTCCGGTAGTTTAGGAAACTCTTCCTGCGCCAATCCCATAATCTTAAATTGACACAGCTTTGTCTTAATAATCACAAGGTTGTTTTTTTTGGTGGATATATCCACTCCATCACTGGGTAATTCTTTAATAATATCACTAAATCTTCTGGCTGGTATAGTGATTGCTCCGGCTTCCTGAATATCCACAGGTATTACACAGGTTATCCCAATATCTAAATCTGTCGCAGTAAGCTTTAAGGTGTTTTGCTGTGTTTCAATTAAGATATGCGATAGTATGGGTAACGCTGCCTTTGTAGTAATAACATTCTCTACGGTTTGTATTGCGTTAGCTAAAACATCCTTTTCAACCTTTAAATCCATTTTGTTCTCCTTTTACATTTATTAGAAAACTTATTTTAAGACTCCTATCCACAATATTGATGGTAATTATTATTATTAATAATATATAATATATTTATATCGTAATAGAAGTAATACAGTTTCGTTTCTGTTTAAAACAACGCAGGTTATGGTGTTTTATTAAGGTTACGATAATAACATACCTTGGATAATCGTTGAATTTACTGTTTAACAACTTGTATAATCCGCTCAACCCTTTCTTTTAAGACTTCATTCTTATTTAAATCCCCTTTAATCTTATGGAAAGAGTGTAAAACAGTAGTGTGGTCTTTCCCTCCAAAAAAATCTCCTATTTCAGGTAAAGATAGATCAGTTAACTCCCTGCTTAAATACATTGCTATTTGCCTGGGTAAAACTACGGTTTTATTTCTACGCCTGGTTTTTAATTCTTGCAATGTGACGCCAAACTCTTCAGCCACGCAGCGTTGTATAAAATCTACCGTAATTAACCTTTTGGGCTCTTTTAAAAGATCTTTTAATACCTCTTTTGTCAACCCCAAAGTTATGGGTTTTTCCTCTAACAAAGAATAGGCAATAGTGCGTATAAGCGCGCCTTCTAATTCCCGGATATTGGTCTTAATGAGTTGGGCGATAAAAAAGATAACTTCATCAGGGACGTTGATAGGCTCCCTTTCTATCTTCTTTTTGAGTATGGCTACCCGGGTTTCTAAATCCGGTGGTTGTATATCTGTGGTAAGGCCCCAGCCAAAACGGGAAACCAGCCGGTCTTGTAAGTTGGATATTTCTTTTGGGGGCCTGTCAGAAGAAAAAACAATTTGTTTATGAGCATCGTATAAGGTATTAAAGGTATGGAAGAATTCCTCCTGGGTGGATTCTTTCCCGGCGATGAAGTGGATATCATCGATTACCAAGACGTCGACGTTTCTGTATTTTTGCCTGAATGCGGAGGTGGAATGATGTTGTATGGCGTCAATGAGTTCATTGGTGAATTTTTCTGAAGAGATATAGCATATTTTTAAATTAGTCGAGACCTTGCTTTTAATACGATGGCAGATTGCCTGGATAAGGTGTGTTTTACCTAAGCCCACCCCACCGTAAATGAATAACGGGTTGTAAGCCTTTGCCGGAGAATCTGCCACTGCCAGTGAATAGGCATGCGCATGGCGGTTAGACGGTCCGACAACAAAGTTTTCAAATGTGTAGCGCGGGTTAAGATTAAAAGGATTTTGCGCCTCATAAGATTTAAGTTTGGGTGTCGGTAGTTCACTATCAGCCGCATTTTGTAAGCCAGTGCCCGTTTCTATGCGTATCGTAATTGCGGGCTGGGGGTTACTCTGGTTGACTGCTTCCTGAATCAGGGATTGGTAGTGTTTCTGCACCCAATCCTTAAAGAACCCGTCAGGCGCCTCGAAGGTTATATCGTGTGCGTCTTTTGAGTTAAGCTTTAAAGGTAAAATCCAAGTCTGGAAAATCGTCTCTCCCAGGCTAGCCTTTAAATAGTCTTGCGCTTGCTGCCAGACCTTAAGTATATCTGTCATGGTAGAAAGATTAGGCGGTTCGTACTCTTTAGTTTTAGGTTAGATAACCGAGGATTGCAAGATATTAACAACTTATTCACACCTTGTATAACTCTGTGGAAAGCCACATGTCTATTATAACAGAAGCAAAACCACTTGCAAGAGAAAAAGAACTAGCGGATATTATACAACTCTTTTTTTATGCGTCAAGAAAAATACGTTGCGGGGATATTATGCTGTGTAAAATTTTAGTGGCATAGAACAGCGGGGCCTGCCGTGGCTTGTTCTCGCAGCACCGCTTGGATTTCTCCACCGAGGAAATCCAAGCCTGGAGTTTATGCTCGCTCGCCTAAGTTCTCAATTAGCAGGGTACCATGGCCGCTCGCATAAACTACATGCTCACTCGAAATCAAACCAAGCCACCCGCTGTCTCACTCGAAGAATTTACACAATTGATTTCATATTGTTGCCGACGAGATTATGATGGCAAAAATAGTTTGACTTAATATTCCCTTGTGTTATAATTACAGCTTATTCTTGTAAGTTATAAAAGCCAGGGAATCCAAGATGAAAAAACACTTAAAGACGCCGACAAATATTGTGGGCAAACGCAGACACGGCTTTCGTAGCAAGATGGCTACGAGGGCGGGCAGGAAATTGTTAGCCCGCAGACGTCAAAAAGGCAGAAAACGACTCTCTCTTTAGTGCTAAAGAGACTATCCCTTAATCTGATAAACATATATCAAAGGTATATCAGGGTAACTTTATCCGTATCCTGCCGCTTTTCGCCTACGTGCTCTGAATACACCAAGCAGGCGATTTTAAAATACGGCTTTTTTAAGGGCGGTGGTAAGGCGGTAAAAAGACTGTTGCTTTGCCATCCCTTTTCTGGGAAAGCCGGCGATTATCCTTTAGATTAGGACTTATGGAAAAACGTGTAATCTTAGCTATAGCATTGTCGTTATTGGTTTTAATAAGCTGGTCCGCGCTGACCTCTAAAGTATATCATATTGAAAATAAAGAGGTTACAAATGTTCAGCCGCTTTCTGTAAAGCCCGCTCCCAAACAGATTCCTATTCTTGCTCCTACTCAAGAAAGTGCTTCTCTGCCAACATTCCAATACGCACAAAATAATTTCGAGGTGAGCTTTATAGAACCATGGGCAGCGATTAAGGAGGTAGTGTTTAAAGCACACCAGGACTACAAATTTTCTTTAAAATATGCGTTTTTATTAACTGATAAATCCCTTAATTTCAAAAGAGAAAACGCCTCTTCCCCTGAAGAGGTCGTTTTTACTGCTGCGGATCGGGATAAAAAAATTACCAAAATTTTTACCTTCCATAACGCTAGTTACAGCATAGACTTAGATATTGTAATAGAAAATTTAACCAATGCGCCTTTAGAGATTAATCTGCCTTTAATTCTGGGGGTACAGGATTTTTCATCCAATAACATGCACTCCAGGGATCAGGGCATAGCTATAGCTAAAAAAGATAAAATACAACATCTTCAGGCACGAAAAGACTTAAGTTTAGACGAGGTAAAATTTATAGCCCTGCGAGACAGATATTTTTCTCTGATTGTTGAGCCAGAGTCAAATAATCTTACCGGCTTTATCCATAAAATTAATTCGGAATCTGAAATCGGATTAAACCTGCAAAATTTAATTTTATCCCCTGGCCAACACCTTGAGCAAAAATTTCATATCTATTTGGGGCCACAAGAGTTAAAGACAATTAACAAAATCAAGCCTGCTTGGGGAGCAATAGTCAATTATGGCACTTTTGATTTTATCGGCCAGATTCTCTGGCAGCTCTTGGAATTCTTGCACCGCTTAGTACCTAACTGGGGCTGGGCGATTGTTATCTTTAGCTTGTTAGTTTATTTTCTCCTTTATCCGCTTTCTTTAAAACAAATGCGCTCTATAAAAGAGATGCAGGCCTTGCAACCGAAAATTGAAGAATTACGCAAAACCTATAAAGACAATCCTCAAAAACTAAATAAAGAAATACTTGAGTTGTATCGTCAACATAAAGTGAATCCTTTTGGCGGGTGTTTACCCTTGATCTTGCAAATGCCGATATTTTTTGCGCTTTATCAGGTGCTTATGCGCTCAGTAGCATTAAAAGGCGCTAACTTCCTATGGATCAAGGACTTATCTGAGCCAGATCGCCTCTTTATTCTACCCGTATCTTTACCATTGCTAGGGAATGAAATTAATATTTTGCCTATTGCCATGACCATCATTATGTTTGTACAACAAAAACTTTCTACGGTCTCTGCAAGCAGTGGCTCTGCTGAGCAGCAGAAGCTAATGATGATAATCTTTCCCTTAATGTTCGGTTTTATTTTTTATCGCATGCCTTCCGGTTTAGTTTTATACTGGTTCATCAATAGCGCTCTGATGCTTTTCTACTATTTCTTAATGCATAAAAAAGATGGCCAACAGAACTAGTATTGAAGTAGAAGGAAAAACAGTCGAAGAGGCGATCAAAAACGCACTGAGAGAATTAAATTTGCCTCGTAGTAAAGTGAAAATAGTGGTGCTTAGCGAAGAACAAAAAGGGCTTTTTGGTATGCCTGGCGCAAGACCGGCAAAAGTCAGAGTAACCGCACTCAAAAGTAAAGAAAACACTTGACAAATTGGGTAATTTTTAGATAATAAAATTAGATAATTCTTCTCTGCAAAACAGAGGTTTCGCGGGGAACATCGGCTAACCATAGTAATTACAATGGGTAAAATTATAACAATTTGCAACCAAAAAGGCGGGACAGGAAAGACTACTTCAGCAATCAATTTAACAGCTTATCTTGCTTTCAGTGGTAAGAAAGTCTTATTAATAGACCTGGATCCACAGGCTAACGCCACTAGCGGGTTGGGTATAAATAAACACAATGTACAGAAAAGCACTTATCACGTGCTGTTAGAAGAATTAGAAATAAAAGAAATTTTGCAGCCTACAGCTGTAAACAATCTATTGCTGGCGCCTTCAAACCTGGATTTAACCGGAGCAGAGGTAGAGTTAGTAGGCGCTTTAGGCAGGGAATATCGTTTAAAAAGAACGCTGCAAAAAGAAAGAGAGAATTTTGATTTTATCTTTATTGATTCACCGCCCTCCTTAGGGTTATTGACCATCAATGGATTATGCGCAGCTGATTCTGTGCTTATCCCTGTTCAATGTGAGTATTATGCCCTAGAAGGATTGACGCAACTTACTAATACTGTTAAACTTGTGAGAGAAAATCTTAATCCGAGTTTATCCATCGAGGGAGTATTATTAACCATGGCTGATTATCGTACTAATCTCACCAAAGAGGTAATCCAGGAAGCAAGAGAATATTTTAAAGATAAAGTATACCAAAC
Organism: Candidatus Omnitrophota bacterium; assembly: GCA_028687345.1. Lineage (GTDB taxonomy): Bacteria > Omnitrophota > Gorgyraeia > Gygaellales > Profunditerraquicolaceae > JAQUAH01. Next base: position 8,777 of record JAQUAH010000028.1, read on the forward strand.
CGTTATTCCGCGCAATATACGCTTAACAGAAGCACCAAGTTTTGGCAAGCCAATTCTTTTATACGATAAAGAATCTTTGGGCGCACAAAAATATGAAGACTTAAGCAAGGAGATTTTGGGTATACCCATAACCTCAAATCCCTCTAATGTATAAGGAGTGATAAAAATGGAAAGAAAAGCTTTAGGTAAAGGTATCAGTGCGTTAATTCCAGAGAAAGAATCTGGACATAGAGATGAGATTGTTTATGTCCAGACTGGACAAATCAAAGCTAATCCATTTCAGCCCAGGGAGGATTTTAACCCACAAAGCATTGAGGAATTAGCCCAATCCATCAAGGAAAAGGGTGTAATTCAACCACTCCTAGTAAGGCGCAAAGGCGATTACTATGAATTAATTGCCGGAGAAAGAAGATTGCGTGCAGCGAATTTATTAAATTTAAAAGAACTACCCATTATTATTAAGGATGTTGAGGATAAAGATTCTCTGGAGATGGCATTGATTGAAAACATTCAAAGGGAAGGCCTTAATCCAATTGAAGAAGCGCATGCTTATCAATATCTCATTGATAAATTTCAAGTTACGCAGGAAAAAATCAGCGAGGTTTTAGGTAAAGCCAGGGTTTCTGTTACTAACATATTGCGGTTATTGAAGTTACCTCAAGAAATCCAGGTAGAGATTAAGAATGGCCGGCTCACTTTCGCGCATGGTAGAGCCCTGCTAGAGATAGAAGACGCGAATCAACAGCGCAGGTTAGCACAGGAGGCCATTGCTAGAGAATTATCTGTAAGAGAATTAGAGAATTTAATTAAAGTACATAGGCCCAAGGGAATTAAGCGCAGGATGGGCCAGACTTCTCGCGAGCCGTATCTGGCGGTTTTAGAAGAAGAGTTACAACATATTCTGGCTACTAAGGTTAGAGTGAGTAAAAGAAAAAAGCGCGGTCATATTTTAATTGAATTTTATTCCCAGGAAGATATGGAAAGAATACTCAATATACTTAGGGGAGGCAAGAATTCATGAACCAGGCAGCCTTGATTCTTATTAAACCGGATGGTCTAAAGAAATCTTTAACCGGCAATATCCTCACGCGCTTATCTGAAACCAAGTTAGAGATTGTCGCAGCCAAGATGGCGCGCGTTTCAAAAGAATTGGCCGAGGAGCATTATAAGCATTTAAAGGATAAGCCTTTTTTTGCAGAATTGATCAGGTATCTGCGCGGCGAGCTGCATGACCGGCGCAAGGTGATGGCTTTGATATACTGGGGAAAGGATGCAATCGGAAAGTGTAGGGAGTTGGCTGGCGCCACTAATCCTGAACAAGCTGACCCGACTTCTATCCGTGGTTCTTACGGCAGGATCACCACTTCGGGCGTTTATGAAAATGTGATTCATGTCTCTGCAAACGAGCAGGAAGCAGAACGGGAGATTAAGCTCTGGTTTCTGCCGCTAGAAATTATCGTGGATTTATATCCGACAAAAGAAATAATTGAAGAAAAAAAGAAGATTAGAATCTGGGCATGAGCTAAGGAGACTTTTATGATACAGAGTATGACAGGCTTTGCCAGTAAAGAAGCTATAATCCGTCCATTCGGCAAAATTTCTGTAGAGCTGAAAAGTTCAAATCACAAGTTTCTGGAAATAGTCTTCCATCTGCCGGAGGGGTTTCTTTCTTTGGAAGACAGGATAAAGAAGGAGATCGAAGCTAAGATTAAAAGGGGGCGCATCACCTGCGTAATAAATATTATCAGTAAAAAAACAGCTGCCGTCTTTATTAATAAACCATTGCTTAGGAACTATATTACTAACCTAAAGAAAATTAATCAAGAATTCCGGCTTAAAGACGAAATCAGCATAAACACTCTTATGCACCTGCCCGGCATTTTGTCTTTGGAAGAAGACAAGATTACCGCCACGCTTAGCTGGTCGAGTTTAAGGGTTTTGGTCAGCCGCACTGCAGACGAGCTATTAAAAACCCGCCAGAAAGAAGGCCGGGCGCTTTACGGTTATTTAAAAAATAGGCAAGAGACGCTTAAGGCAAGCCTCGCACTGATTAAAACGCGTTTTAAAAAAGCCCTAAAGAATAAATTGGATTCGATAGCTGCAGAAGAGGAGCGCACGGCATTCTTAAAAAGCTCGGATATTACAGAAGAGGTTGAAAGATTGATGTACCATTTGGAAAATTTTAGGCATAAACTCTCTAAGGTAGGCCCCATAGGCAAGGAATTGGATTTTATCGCCCAGGAGATGCAGCGAGAGGCAAATACTTTAGCAGCCAAGTCGTTTGATGCTTTGGTTGTCGGCCAGGTAGTGCAGATGAAGAGCCAGATTGAGAAGATTCGAGAACAGGTTCAGAATATAGAATAAGTGAAGCAAAAAATAGAGAAAGACAAAGGTCTGATATTCGTTGTTTCCGGGCCTTCCGGTTCGGGGAAGACCACGCTTGTTGATAAGGTCGTTAAGGAGGCGCACTTAAGAGATAAGCTCGTGCGCTCTATTTCTGTGACCACACGCAAGAAAAGGTCCGGTGAAACAGAAGGAAGGGATTATTTCTTCTTAAGCAGAAGAGAATTCCGACAGAGAAGCAAGGCAAGACAATTCCTGGAACAGACAAAATATCTGGGTTGCTATTACGCCACGCCGAAAGATTTTGTAGAAGCCCAAATAAGCAGACATAAGCATATTATTTTGTGTTTGGATTTAAAAGGCGCTGTCTCTGTAAAACGCTTTTACCCCAAAAACACAGTAACTATTTTTATTTTGCCTCCGTCGCTGGTCGTGCTTCGCGAGAGGATAGAGAGGCGATGCAATAAAACCAAGAAAAAAGAAATCAGGCAGCGTTTAAAGCTGGCGAAAGAAGAGTTTGAGGCCTGTCGCAGGTATGATCATTGTCTGATAAACAAGAATTTGCAGCAGGCAGCAAGGGAATTACGCAGGATTATCTTAAGAAAAATCGATAAATAAATTAATTTTATGGAGGAAGCGCATGCCATATATCCCGCTGGAGAATCTTGTGGACAAGAGCAATAATTCAATTTATAAATTGGTTATCCTGGCATCCAAAAGGGCCCTAGAGATTGCCGAGGGCCAGCCAAAACTTGTAGACGTAGATTCATCCATCAAACCTTCTACAATAGCCCTGCATGAGATTGCTGAGGGAAAAGTGCAGAGCAGAAAAATAAAAACTAAGGAATAATTAAGTGCAAAAAAAGAAAAATATTATTCTAGGGGTAACTGCCAGCATTGCCATTTACAAGGCCTGTGAGATTGTTGTAAGGCTTAAGGAAGCGGGTTTTTCTGTAACGGTGGTGATGACTAAGGAAGCAGAAGAGTTGATAAGGCCGATAGTCTTTCAGAGTCTTTCCGGTAATAAAGTTTACCGTGGCTTGTTTGATGCGCCCGAGACTTGGGAGATAGAGCATATATCCTTGGCGCAAGAGGCAGATTTAGTATTAATTGCTCCTGCCACAGCCAATATTATTGCCAAAATCACAACCGGCATATGCGATGATTTGTTAACATGTATCACTTGCGCTACCAAGGCACGTGTTTTAATTTGCCCGGCAATGAACGAGAACATGTATCAGAATAGAATCACCCAAGAGAATATTAAAAAATTAAAGACTTTAGGTTATAAATTTGTAGAACCAAGAAAAGGCCGGCTTGCCTGCGGCAAAATTGGCATTGGCTGCTTGGCAGAAGTTGAAACTATAATTAAAGAAGTAAAAAAAATTTTATAGTCTTGGCGACGTAGCCAAGCGGCAAGGCAGCTCTCTGCAAAAGAGCTATACAGCGGTTCGAATCCGCTCGTCGCCTCCATTAAATTTTTGCGACAAGCAAAAATTTAATGGCACTTGAACGAGCGCAATCGCCCGGCAAGGGCGATAGCGAGTGAAAGTGCAGATGACATTTTCCAGTCCCTCGGTCTTACGACCTCGGGATAATTCACCGATATGTAATAGCAAGTGAATTAACAAGCAAAAATTTAATGGCACTAGAGCAGCACCGCACTTCGTGCGGTGTAATTCGCTTGAGGATGTAGAGGGAGAATTAGGGCAAGTGGTGGAATGGCATACACGATGGACTTAAAATCCATTGGCCGTAAGGCTGTGAGGGTCCGACTCCCTCCTTGCCCATTAAATTTTTGCGACAAGCAAAAATTTAATGGCACTAAAGCGACCGTTGCGAGGCGACAAGCCGAGCAGGGAGCGCAGTGCCTTTAGGATTTTTCCAGTCCCTCGGTCTTGCGACCTCGGGATAATTCACTGATATGTAATAGCGGGTGAATTAAGGGGCGCAGCGAGCGCAGTGCATAACGTGTAATAAATTAACAGGGGCTCATAGCTCAGTTGGTTAGAGCGTTGCGTTGACATCGCAAAGGTCAGAGGTCCGAATCCTCTTGGGCCCATATTTAGGACGCAATAATAATTGAGGAGGCCAATAGTGGAGAAAAATGTTGATTTAGGCCCGATACAAAAATTAATGGATGACCCGGGGGTTTCAGAAATTATGATTAACGGCCCCAAAAAGATTTTTGTGGAGAAAGAAGGCAAAAAAGTATTAACCGATGCGACTTTCGCTTCAGAAGAAGAGATTATGAAGATGATAGAGGGTATTTATAGTGTAGGGGGCAAGAGGATATATAAGTATATTCCGTATGCGGATATCTGCCTGGAAGATGGCACGCGCGTGAATGCCATTATACCGCCGATGTCTCGTTTCGGCACAGCAGTTACTTTCAGGAAATTCTCCAAAGATATCCGTATGCTTGAGGATTTAGTTAGAAACGGCACCATGACAGAAAAAGCAGCTGAATTATTGCTGGGTTGCGTTAAGGGAAAAATTAATATGATTTTTTCCGGAGGCACATCCACAGGAAAGACTACTCTTTTGCAGATGCTCTCCAGGCATTTTGCTACAGGCGAAAGAGTGATTACCATTGAAGATGCGGCAGAATTAAGGTTAATTCAGGAAAACGTCATCTCCTTAGAGACGAGGGTGCCGGATGAGGAAGGAAAAGGAGAAGTAACCCTGCGGGATTTAATACGCAATTCCCTGCGTATGGCTCCTGACCGTTTGGTAATTGGAGAAGTAAGAGGCGCAGAGGCAATTGATATGTTACAGGCTATGGCTACAGGTCATCGCGGAACCATCGGGATTATCCATGGCAATTCTCCCAAAGATGTCATTGCGCGCTTAGAGACCATGGTGCTTATGTCCGGAGTCAAGCTTCCCCTGATAGAGATAAGAAGAATCATCTGCTCAACCGTTAATTTAATAGTGCATTTTGAGCGCTTCCAGGACGGCAGCCGCAGGATTACCCACATTACCGAGGTAAGAGGGCTAGAGAAAGAAGAGATTATGCTTAATGACCTTTTTCTTTTTAACCTGGAGAAAATAGATGAAGACGGCAAGGTAATCGGCAGATTAAAGCCGACCCTTAGATATTATCCTTTATTCTTCCAGAGATTCCGCAGGCAGGGGCTTCTGGATGATAAGATATTCGTGAGCGATTAATTATGGACTTAGAGACTTTAAGGCATTCTTGTTCGCATGTGATGGCTCAGGCAGTAAAAGAGCTCTGGCCAGAGGTACAATTAGGCATCGGCCCCTCAATAGAGGACGGATTTTATTATGATTTTGATAAAAAAGAGCCGTTTAGTGATACAGATTTAGCCAGTATTGAGCAGAAGATGCGCGAGATTATTTCTAAAAATGAGCCGTTTATCAGGGAGGAGTTGAGCAGGGAAAAAGCGCTGGACTTGTTTAAGAATTTAAAGGAAGGTTACAAGATAGAACTTATCCAGAGAATCCCCGACGACAAAGTCTCGATATATAGAACAGGAGAGAGGTTTACGGATTTATGCCGCGGCCCGCATGTAAAATCCACAGGAGAAATCAAGGCCTTTAAATTATTATCGGTTGCCGGCGCATATTGGCATGGGATAGAAATAAATCCCATGCTGCAGCGGATATACGGGACATGCTTTGAAAGCCAGAAGGAATTAGAGGAATATTTAAAGAATTTAGAAGAGGCAAAAACACGCGACCACAGGAAACTGGGCCCGGAATTAGGATTTTTCGATATCTATCACCAGGAGGCAGGCGCAGGGCTCGTCTTTTATCATCCCAAG
>JAQUAH010000144.1 GCA_028687345.1 Candidatus Omnitrophota bacterium
CTGTGCAATCAAAGTTGCCTGTGCAAGAGTCAGCCTTTCTTTGCCTTTCTTTACAATCCCTATCCCTTTCAAAATATTTTCTATTGTTTTCTCTTTTATGCCAAAGATGCCTGAAAGCTTTCCTCTTTTTATAGCTGCCTCTAAATCCGGAATACTCCTTATGTTCAATTTTTTATATAAAACCGAAGCCGTCTTAGGGCCTACGGAAGGGATATTCAGCAAATCCAGCAATCCTGCAGGGATACTTTTTTTTAAATCTTCAAACATCTTAATCCTGCCGGTTTTGTCAAATTCTTTTATTTTATCTGAAAGGTCTTTCCCGATTCCGGGAATTTCGGTGAGCGCGTCTCTTTTAATGAGATCTTCCAGGTCCCCAGTGAAACTTTCAATATTCTGGGCTGCCCTTTCGTAAGCACGGATCCTGAAAGTGTTTTCATTTTTAATCTCCAGGATCTGGGCTATATTACGGAATATCTTGGCTATCTCTAAATTCTTCATATATTCAATTCCCTTAAAACTTCGTTTTCGGGGTCGAGTTCTCTCGTTTTCTTGAGATAAAAATTATATTTATCCAGATCGCCCTTTTTTTTGTAGGCTTGCGCCAGGCGCGCATTAACCGTGGCAAAATCCGGGGCGATTTTTACAGCGGCATCCAATTCTTTTAGCGCCTCCTCTAAGTTACCACCAGCAATCGGAGGAGCTAAAAGATAAAATGTCCCTAAGGCAAGCGAGATTTCAGGCAAGTCCGAAGCTAATGCCTTTGCCTTTAAAAAATGGCGCTTTATCTGCATGCCATATGTTATTTTTTCAAAGAACCATCCCTGCTGAGAACGGCGGGAATTTATCATCCCTAGCATCACATAACCAAGGGCCTCATTATCATTATCCAGGCGCTCTGCTTTTAAGGCACGTTTCACCAACTGCAGCGCCTCATTTAACCTGGTGTCTTTATATCTTATAAAGCTTAGGCTAATCAATGAAGAAACATGTCCCGGGTTAATCTTTAATATTTGATTTAATAAATCCTCTGAATGCCCGTAATCACGACTTCTTCGTAAAACTTCTGCCTTACCCCATAAGGCATCAATATTGGCTGGCTCTATAGATAAAATTTCCTCATACACAGCCAGGGCTTCGTTATCCTTCCTGGATTTTAGCAGCAATGAGGCTTTCTCAAATAAGGTATCTGATTTTTCTGTACTGATATATTCTATTGTTTTACTGACCGGTCGTGAAATAAGCGGGCAGACCCCCTTATTCAATAAAACGGCTAAATAAACTACAATGATTATGGCTATACTAAGTAATATTAATAATAAATATTTTTTCAAAAGCGCTGCCTTCTCCCTCTGTGCCTATTTTTTTGCAAGTTTCTCTCTTTTTTCTTCTGTCCGCTAGCTGTATAGTCGCCCTCTTCCTTTGCGCGCTCTAAGAGTTTCTCCCAGCCTAAATTCTTGCCCTCCTGCCACAAGTCATAAAATACTTTAGAGGTTTTCTGATCAGTGGCATCCCCGAACCAAAGTTCATAATATTTAGCTTGGGCACGGACTCCGTTAACGAGAGTCATAAGCATTGACCCCTGGCGTTCTCTGTCTTTGAAGCTGGCGAGCATCTGAAAACCCACTGTTATCTTAGAAGAATACTGCATAATTAAATCATATTCATGCTGTCCACTTTGGTCGCCTTTACCGTTTAATTTGTTGGTTTGTATTTGAAATCTTTCCGGATACCGTTCTACTCCATATGCAACTACCCTGTCTAGCACTGTCCTGTCATTGCGGAACATCTCAGCAATGTGCAATTTACACACAGTGCTTGGGAATGCCTGCATATAAAGATCAATATATTTCTTCCAGTATTGCAAGACACTATCCGGGGTAATATGAAATTTTTTAGCCTGCTCTATTTCTTCCTGCTGGCGTAATGGAATATAGGTTTCCCCGCTATGGAAATTAACTCCCATGATTACTACGCCGGCTACCGTAGGATTTGAATCATAGCGTTTCCCTGCTTCCCTGATGAAATTGCTCCATAATCCATAGAATTCATCGGATACCGGAACCGGCACTATACGCTTCTGACCGTAAGTTTTATGGTGCGGGTTTTTATCGCTAAATTTGAATTCCGATACACCTTGTTGGTAGACCCACTGCGGCGCATCAAAGGAAACAAAAAATAAAGAAACTTTGCGATTGTACCTGGCTGCAAGTGCTATCAATTTATCGACCTGCGACCAGTCAAACTTATCTGGTTGCGGCTGAATAGCCTTCCATCCCTCTATTATCATTATGCCGTTAATCCAGGGTGACCCCTGAAAAGTCCTTTCATATTCCTGCATTCTTCTCTCAAGCGGAATCTGCGGTCCGCACATACCGAAAATTCCTTCATAGCGCTTTATCTGCGCTACATCAATAGGTGCCTCCTCTGCAGAAATTACCGCAGGGTTAACAAGAGAAAGAAAAATACAAATAAAAAAACCGACAGTATTTTTGCGCATATTAATTATTCCTAGGGACGGTTCATTCTTTCCTAGGGACGGTTCTGATAAGTATTAAATAAGTATCAGAACCGTCCCTGTTTTTCCGTCCCTATCAATTATTATTTTTATTTTAATCCGGTAAGGTTACGTTATAACTTGCCTCGATTGTTTTTACTAAATCTACCAGTACAGAATTTACCGGTACCGGTATGCCCAATTCCTGCCCCTGGCGCACAATCACGCCATTGATAAAATCTATTTCCGTGCGCCTCTTTTTTAAAACATCCTGCAGCATGGAAGAAATATTGGTAGCTGTGGCTTCGCAAACCGCCTCTACTTTTGCCAGCGGGTCGTCATAGATTAATTTTATCCGCTTTCTTTTGGCAATCCTGGTTGCTTCAGTAACGGCCTCCCTCAGTATCCTGCGCGTCCCTTCGAATTCCATCAATCTGCCGTTATTGAGGCGGGTTACAGCCGTAAGCGCATTTATGCCTACGTTAATAATTAATTTTGACCAAAGGAGCCCTTTTATATCGCGGGATATCCTGGTCTCAAGGCCAACCTGATTAAAAATCTCTCTGATAGAACGCATCTGGACCGGAATCTTGCCATCGATACGTCCGATGACTGTCTCTCCCCTGCCTGCATGCCTTACGCTTCCTGCATCAATCAGGGTAGCCCCGTGACTGGTGACGCCACCGATTACCTTCTCAGCTCCGGCTACCTCGCTGATAATTTCAATGTTACCGATGCCATTCTGGAGCGTAAGTATCCCGGTATTTTCGCCTATAATCGGCTTGGCGTTCAGTATCGCATCCTTCGTGTGGTATGATTTAACGCAAATAATTACTAAATCTGCCTGGCCTATATCCTCAGGCTTTGCCGCTACTTTTACGGTAAGCTGCCGGTTGCCGGAAATACCCTCTATGATTATACCGTTTTGATTAATCTTTAAGGCGCGCTCTTTGTTTTTATCTAAAATCCAGACCTCTTCTTTGGATTTTGACAAAATTGCAGCCAAAAGAGTACCCATCGCCCCGGGGCCAACAATCACAATTTTCATAATATCTCCCTTGACTACTTATGCGTCTTCCACG
>JAQUAH010000145.1 GCA_028687345.1 Candidatus Omnitrophota bacterium
CATAAGTTATCTGTGCGAATTAAGGCCAGGCGACTTATGTTCATTTCACTCTCGAAGCCGCGGCCTTCTTTAAATAGCCTAATGCTAAATCTGCTGCCTCCATTCCAGAAACAAAACAACCGTGCACTCCATGTCCCGGCCGCGTCCAGGCACCTGTCAAAAATAACCCGCCAACAGCAGTCTTTTGACTTAGCCTGTTTGTCCCTGACTGTTTGACCGTTTGCGTAAAGCCATATATCGCTCCTTCAGGGGATAGGCCAAAACGCTGCATAGTCAGGGGAGTCGCTGCTTCTATAACTTCAATGTTCTTAGAGAGGCCGGGTAAATACTTTTCTGCCCGCTCAATTAATTTATCTGCCACCTCTTGTTTTCTTAATTTATATTCTTCCTGGGTTAAATCCTTCCAGTGAGCATAGAGATCAAAAATCATAATCAAAAGACTCCCTTTACCTTGCGGTACAAGCGAAGAGTCAATTTGAGAATGGTCAACTATTTCCAAGGAACAGTTATCATAATCTTGGCTAAAACAATAGTTGTAGTTCTCATCGTGATTATAAGTAGTGTTTATGGAAAGTATCTGGTGGCTCATGCCCAAACTTTTGGCAGGAACTTTCAGGCCTAAATATACCTGAAAGGCAGAAATTGATTTCTCCAAGGCAGCTAATTTCCGGAGATAATCGGCTTTTATCTTGTCGTTATCAACCAGGTTCGTCAAAGAATCAATGGCATTGGCATTTGAAATAATTGCCTTCGTATAAAATTCTTCGCCTTTTGCGGTTATTACAGATTTTACTCGTTTACCTTTATGGGTAATTATTTTATCAACCCTGGCGTTAAACCTAACCTCTGAACCGTTTTCTCGTATCTTAGAGACAATGGCGGCAAAAAGTTCAGAAAAACCGCCCTTGATATACGCAGTGGGTTCGCAATAGTAGCCTCTAAGGACAATCAAAAAGTATAATGCGCTCAACCTGCTGGGGGGCAACCCAATGAATCTCCAGATATCCGTAAATATCGCAATGAGTTTTTTATCCTTCGTATATTTTTCGATGAACTGCTGGGCAGTTAACATTGAGATGCCTATCAGTGACGGGCTGAAAAAAATTAAAAAAATGAACTCAAGCCAGGAAGGTAAATTGGATTCGCGGTAGCGGTCAAACTGTTCAAAGAATCTGCCCATTGCATGAAAAAGTCTATCAATATTTTTAGACTCATCAGGAAAAGTTTTTTTAAAATAATCTATGAGGTCTTCTTCTTTAAAATTTACCACAAAATCATGCCCCGGATAAATTATGCGTGCAAAATCATTTAGTTCTGAAAAATCTAACGTTTTATCGATATTGTGTTCTTTTAGAAACTCTCTTATTTCTCCATCCGGGCCCAATGCATCAACGCAATGCAGCGCAGATTCAAAAATAAAACCGTTTCTTTTAAAGGTTGTAGCAAACCCTCCGGGTACCGGTTGAGCCTCCAGTAAAAGGATTTTTTTGTTCTCCTGGGACAATTTCAGTCCTGCTATTAATCCTCCTACCCCGGCTCCGATTACTATGCAATCATATTCCATTATAATTTATCCAGAAAATTGATTGTCTCCTGTATAACCTTATCTTTCTGTTTGTCTATAGTAATCATATGGTAACTATCGTCCAATGCTACAAGGGACTTTTCTCTTGAGCCGATGTGGTTGAGAAGATAGCGGGCGTTACGTATGCTGACCATATCGTCTTCTTCTGAATGAAGAATAAGAATCGGGTTATTTACAAAAGGGATCTCTTTTTTCATCGCTTCTGCAAAGAGAGAATGCTGATAAAGGCAGGCGAGAGGAAAAAAGGGGCTGCCAAACAATAGGGTCTTCTTACTAAACTCATTGGCTTTGGCATTTTTATAAAATCTCCCAATGACTTCCCTCATTGACTCATCCTTCAGGCCATAAGGCCAGTCTTCTCTGATATCTATGCTATTGCGTAAAAAAGGCACTTGCCAGATAAACTTTATCAATACCCGGCCTTTATGCAATGCCCATCCGTCATAAAACAAGGTCGGCGCCAAAGCAACAATACCGGCTACTTCTTGCCCAAAAAGATAAGCCAAATGCACGCCCATTAATGCGCCCATAGAAAGCCCCGAGATGAAAACTTTGGGATATTCTTCTTTAAGGCGCTTAAAATCATTTATGCAGCAATCGGCTATCTCCTGCCAGGTAACTTTCTTAAGCTCATCTAAGCTGGCACAGTGTCTGGGCAGCGTATTACAGAATACGCTATATCCGCGTTTGTGCAGTCCTTGCGCAAAATAGCGCATCTCAGAAGGGGTGCCTGTGATGCCGTGAATCAACAGTACGGCCTTATCTTGTCCTTTAAGAAAAAAATTGTATCTTTTAGAATTATTCTCTTCCATAATTTTCACCCCAATTATAACACAAAAAGTGCACAAAATGAATTTTCAATTAGGTTCTGGCAAATATTTCTGATATAATAAAATTCATGCTGAATGAAAAACCTTTTTTTCATTTCTTTGCCACTCAAACCATCAAGGACATTTCTGAAAAAGATTGGGTGAGGCTCTTTGGAAAAGATGTGCTGGAAGGATGGGGTTACCATAAGAATTTTGAAGAAGCAAAAATTAAAGAATTTCACCTAGGGTTTTTATGCGGCAGGCGTAACGAAGAATTAGTTGCGGTCTTTCCTTTTTTTACCACCGTTTTTTCATTTGCTACTATAATCCAGGGCCCTGTGCAGAAAATAATCTTAAAACTGGAAAGGATTTTCCCGCACCAAATGAAGCCAAAATTGCTTTTCGTAGGCCTGCCTACTGCCGAGGAACTATATCTGGGGTATTCTAAGGAAGAGGATTTGGGCATTATACTTGATGGAGTTTTAAAAAAGTTTTATGATTTAATGAAAAAAGAAAGAATAGGCACTATTTTATTTTATAATCTTTCGCAAAGACACAAAGCCCTGGCAGAATCACTGAAGAGAAAAGGTTTTGCGTGTATGGAAAACTTTCCCAACACAAAAATCGAGATACGGGAATCATCACTGGAAGAATATATCAAAAAATTGAGCAGGAATACGCGCAAAGATTTAAGGCGCAGGCTAAAGAAATCTTTAAACCTGGCCACCCTTAAAACAGAGGTAATTACCGACATAACAGGAATCGAAGGCGATATTTACAAATTATACCTGAATAATTTTAACGACTCTGATTTGCATTTTGAGACGCTCACGCCTGAATTTTTCCGCAACATCTGTCATAATATGCCCGGTGTAGCCAGGTTTTTTATTACGCGTGACAGGGATAAAATCGTGGCCTTTAACTTCTGCCTGGCAAAAAACGATACCTGCATAGATAAATTTATCGGCTTTGACAATGAACTATCGCATAAATACCACCTCTACCATGTGACTTTTTGCCATAATATAGACTGGTGCATAAAGAACGGCTTCCGTTTTTATCAGATGGGCATCACAGACTATCACCCCAAACTGCGCCTGGGGGCGAAGTTAATACCGCTTTATATTTATTTAAGGCGCATCAACCCCTTTACTAATATTTTAGTGA
>JAQUAH010000029.1 GCA_028687345.1 Candidatus Omnitrophota bacterium
GCGCGATATTTATTTTGATTATTTTCTCTACCCCGAAGCGCAGAAGCAATGCCACAACCGCTATAATTATCATTGTGGTTACAAAACTCCTGCCTTGATTTTTTTCCATTATCTCCTGTATATTAATGAGTTACGTTTCATCGCTTTATTTTAACATAAAAAGAAATTTATGCAAGAAAAAATTACGGGTTTGGCTTTAGGTTTATTTGGTAATTGCAGGTTTTGTGGTTTCTAGAAGCTCTAAGGCTTGCTTTGCAGGCGCATAATCTTTGGATATCTGTAATGCCCTTTCCCAGTGGAGCCTGGCTTTCTGGTAGTCTCCCTTTTTGTAATAAACGTATCCTGCTTCAACATGGACCATGTAAAACAGGGGGTTAATCCTCAGATACTCCTCATATTCCCTGATAGACTCATCGAGCATGCCTAACTTGCCGTAACTTAAGGCAAGGTTATACCGGGCTTCATCCAAATAAGGATTTTTCTTCAATGCGGTTAAGCAAGCCTCAACTGCCTCTTTATATTCTCCCTTTATGCCATAAGCAGCAGCAAGGCCATTGTAGCCGCTTGCCCTGTCAGGCGCTACTTTTATCGCCTGTTTAAACATCTTTATCGCTTCATCAACCTTGCCTTTTCTTAAATATATCGATCCAAAGAGATGGTATGAAGGGTAATCATTCGGATTTAATCGCCGCACCTTTGCTAACTCCTCTTGCGCCTTATCAAAATTGTTTAGTTGAAAGTATACCAAGGCTAGATTAAAGTGCGCCCTGATACTCTGAGGGACTGCCTTGGCTGTCTCATACCAAAGGGTAAATTCATTTTTCCAGACTTTGTTTCTTTCAAAAGTAACTCTGCCCAGGGCTATAATAAGCAGGATAGAAACCCAATACATCGATTTTTTCCAATTTAGATAGTTTGTCCTGACATCCTTTTTAAGCAGCCAGGAAAATAAACACCCTGTACCGATGCAAAAACCGACCGAAGGAATATACAGATGCCGTTCAGCAAATACATTGCCCTGGGGAAAGATATTGCTTATAGGCAAGAAACTTACAAAAAACCAGATTATGGAAAATGATGCAAGGGGATTGCTCTTCCTATTTACCCAAGCCAGGTACATTAGAAAAATAACCAGAAATAAACCAATTAATACTGCAGGCTCAAATAAAGAATTGGTGGCAGGAAAAAAATAATCCGCTTTCAAGCCGTAAGGAAACGCCAGGAGCCTCATATAGTAGGTGAATATCTTAAGCGATGCAAATAGCCTCCAAAACGGCGCAGTCCCGGAAAGAAAATTTGAAACGTAGCGCGTTTTAATCCCCAGAAAAGAAGGGCCGAAAATATAAAAACGCAAGATTAAATACGCGCCTAAGACTATGAAAAAGCCCGTAATATGAAACCTGAAGAAATCTTTGGCCGATTCCTTAACCTTGGCCTTACTTACAAAAAGATAGCTCAAGCTCAAAATAATCACTGGCAAGATAGCTGCTGGCTCTTTCGCGAGTAAAGAAAATATAAAACTAATTAAAGAAAATAAATAAAGGGTAAATTTTTTTGTAGAAACATAGTCCAAAAATAGAATCAACGAAAGTAAAAGAAACAATAGCGCTATAACATCAACCCTGCCGCTGATAAAACTGACTGACTCTGAATGTATGGGGTGTACGCTGAATAGCAGTGCTGAAAATAAAGAAATGAATCTGCTTTTGGTTAATTTATCAACAAGCAGGAAAATTAAAATAGAAACCATGGTATGAAGAATCAAATTACTGAGATGAAATCCAAATACCTTTGTGCCCCACAAAAGATTATCAAACATAAATGAGGCAGCCAGGAAAGGACGGTTATAAGTGCTGAATTTACCCTCGGCAAAGTGCGGACCCACCTTCCAAAAATCGTATTTGAAGAACTCAGGCAAGAACTTAAACGACCTTAGGTACGGAGTAGAGACCAAAAAAATATTGTCATCCCAGACAAAAAGCGAAAACAGGCTGTTAAAATAAGAGGCAAAGGAAACTAATGCGATAAGTGCAATTAAGATAGTTTTACGTATTTGCATATCAGCTCTGAGCCAAGAATATACCTCTTGGCCTCCAGTTGAAAACCTAAACCCTGCAATTTTTGCACTAACCCCTTCTGTGTATAATGCGTGATGTGCTCATCGGCATAACCACCGGGAACTATCCTTTTATACAGCCATTCCAGCATCACCCAGGACCAGCGGGAATAATCAGGGGTGCCCAAAACCAAAATACCGCCTTGCTTTAGCACGCGCTTTAATTCTAAAAAGATTCTCTCATTATCTTTTAAATGCTCAATTACTTCTGAACAGATTACCGCATCAAAGGAATCGTCCTTAAAACAGAGCCTCGTGCAATCTCCATTTACTAAAGAGTTGCCTAAAGAAAGGTTAAAGCGTAATTTTTTAAAATTTATATCCAAGCCTACTGCCTGCGGAAAAGCGCCTAAAATTTTACTTGTCCCGCAACCGGCATCGAGGATACGGTTAAAGTAACCTACAAAACCGATAATAATCTTATATCTTTGCCTCTGCCAAAAGCGCTGCAGCGGTATCCTGCTGTAAAAGGCCCGTTCATCATAGTCAGCCGAGGCAATGGTATTCCTCATCTTCCACATTTTTAAAAAAGTGCGCAGGAATTCACAGCCGAACTTGATTATTTTGGCATGAGACCTGCCTTTGGCCCTTGGCTGGTAATGAAAGGGAATTTCTCTGACACGAAACCCGTGCATATACGCCTTTACTAAAATCTCCATCAGTACGCTAAAATTCTCTTCTGAAAAGTCAATTTCCTTAAAAATCTCGGCATGGTATAACCTGAATCCGCTTGAAATATCCTTTACCGGTAAAGATAAGCCGAAAGAGAGCGATTTATTTAGAATAATACTCAGTATCCTGCGCGAAAGCGGCATGTTTGCCAAGCCGCCCCTTATATATCGGGAAGCGATAAGAATATGGCTGGTAGATACCCCGCAGATAAGCCTCTTTATAACGTAAGGATTGTGGGAAAAATCCGCATCTATCGTAATGATATATGTGCCGCGGGCCAACTCTACTGCGTCCTTTAAGGCGCCGCCATAGCCGGGCCGCTTCTGAATAAAAACCTGAGCACCCTTTTCTTTGGCAACCTGAAAGGTATTATCAGTGGAGCCGGCATCAGCCACGATTATCTCGTGAGAATACCCTGAATTACCCAATATATCTCTTATCTTTTCAATCAGGCCGCCTATATTCTTCTCTTCATTAAATGTAGGGAGGATAACCGAAAAATCCATAGGTTATATTATACCTTTTAATCCTTTTTTAACAACATGTTTTAAAAAAATGAAAAGGCACAAGATTAAAAATGCTAAACTAATTATCAGCCCTAGTTTGAAAGAAAACGGAGAAAAGACAAACTCAATTGTATGCCTGCCTTTAGGCATATACACAGCCCTGAATATATAATCAGCTTTAAATATACCTGCCTTCTTCCCGTCTACATATGCCTTCCACCCCGGATAATAATTATCGCATAATACTAAATATCCATCTTCTTTGGCCTCTGCATTAACTACAACTTTATTCGGCAGGTAACTGGAAACTACGGCCCGCTGCTCAATGAAATCATTGCCATTACCACTGTCTTTCAATCGAATGCCCTCTCCCTCTAATATAGCGGTCTTTGTAAAATCAAAGGAATTGCCCAAAAGAATCTTAAAGATATCATCCCTTTTCTCTCTAAACAATGCCTTGCGGACAATAAATACCCTGGGCAAAGTAAATGGCGCTTCATATATGTCAACTGTATTGTTGTTAAACACGTGTTTATAAAGAGAAAAGTCAAATGTTTTATATATTTTATCGGTTACAATAAATTTTGTATTAAGGAGCTTTAGCAAAGGAGAAGATTGCCTGATATCATCTAAGAGAGCGGCTTCCTGCAATGAAGCCCCATGCAAAAGGTTCATAAACTCATTGTACCGCTTGGGGATAACTCCGCTGTAGCCGCCGATACTGGGAATTTTATACCTGACTGCTGCATTTCTATTGATAGTGCCTAAGCTCAATATGCGGCCTTGGCCAATATTATGTTTTAAATAATTAGCTACCTTCCTATCTAAATAATATCCTTCTAAAGGAAAAAAAGAGAAATAATGTGCAGCAAAGAAAGAAAGGTCAATAATAATGAGCAAAAAAATCAAAAATTGTGCCATTCGTGTTTTTAAGTACCGCTTAACACACAGGAAGAAAATGACAGTGCTCAACAAAAACAATACAATTGAGCTGTCTAATTCCGCAATGATAGGTTTTCTTGCAAGTGCCGAGGTAAAAAGATAACCGAAATTAAACCCTGCCTGTGTTGATAATTTATCGTAAGAAACAATGAAAGAGTAGATTTTATTCCAGAGCGAGGGTAAGTACTCTAAGATTATCTTTACGCCGAATAAAAAGAGCATAGATAAAAAAGCAAAAAATACGGTAATTACCAGCTGCCGCTTATTTTTTTCCTGGCAATCGGGCTTGCTCAGCTCTTTTAACCCTAAGGCTGTCAGGCAGGATAGGGAAAAAACAGCTAAAGCAAGAAGCCTTCCCTGGGCACGAAAGAGATTAAAACCTGCCATATATTTAGAAAGATATTTATAAGGGGGTAGATATGCGCCAAGGGATAATATGACTGATATAAAAAATAGAAAAGTAAAGAATTTATTGTATCTATCCGAGCGCATCATGGCAAATAATGAAATAAGTAAAGGCAATATGCCGACATAGAAAGAGACTTCCCAAGGGTACCATTTACCCCAGTAGAAAGATTGCATCCACCCGAAAAAGCCGGGAATAAAAGGCGTAATGATATTTTCCGGAGACATAGAGAAAGTATAGTTCAATCCGACACTGCTGAACCTCATTGATTCCTGTAATAATTCAAGCGTGGGGATTAATTGAACAGCGGATAACCCTATGGCTAATATATAAGAGCCTGCAAGAAGGTAAATAGAGCCGCTTAACGAGTTCTTTATCGACAGCTTGGTTTTAAAATTATTTAAACCTATAAACAAGGTATATAAAAACAGCCCTACGAAAGATATAAATACAAATTGTATGTGGCCTGCCAGAATCTGCAGGGATAAGATAATTCCCATGAAAAGGACAGGTATATTATTTTTTTTAGATAAATACCTGTCTGCAAGAAGAAATAAAAGCGGAAGCCAGGCAATGCTGCAGATTACAGTAAGATGACCTGCAAATATTCTAGGGATAAAAGCAGAAGAAAGGCCAAAAACAAGGCTGCCGATTAAACTGGGAAATGCCTGCTGGGTTATGTGCCTAAGATATAAGTACATAAATATACAGCCCAGGGCCTGATGAAAGATGAAAAGAAAATTTATAGCTGCGGAGATTGAGAAAATAATATGTACGAGGTTAAATGGGTAAAAAAGAGCTAATTGTGATTCTGCTAAAAGCGGAATTCCACAGAAAATGTAAGGGTTCCACAGGGGAAGCTGCCCCTTTGTTAACATATCAAATCCCAGGTCTCTAATCGGCGCAAAAAAAGCCGGGATATCAAAGTTTGGGCTTCCCAGCACAACACCGGCCTTTAAACCGCTAAAATAATAAGGCGCAATAATTAGAACAAGTAAAATGCTGATTAAAATAAATTCTTTGCTCACTTTTTGGGATGGCATTTTTTTCTATAACAAGATATAAAAAAAAGCGGTGGCTTGAAACCACCGCTTTTTGTAGATTACAAAACCTTCTCTATTGCAATTCTCCCCAACCAGATGGACACGTTCCAGTAGAATAAGCAGGGCAGGCTGCACTGACAGCAGAGGATCTGCACAAAACTCCTGCTTCATCAATGTAGAAACTGTGTGCTTGGTTAGCAGTTTGGTTCACGGCGCAAGCAACAAAGGTGTTAGTACCTGGGTTAGGTAACGTATATAGATAACCTTGCTTTGTGCCGGTTGCCAAAGTACCATCAATATATGGTGGAGTCGCACTGCCTAACGCACCCAATGACGAGGCATACGTAGGATTGGTTGCCCTCCATTGAATCTGGGCAGCAGCAAGAGTGTGCAAAGCAGCAGCAGCACCAGCTTCCTGGGCAGAAACGCGCGCCCTTAGCAGGTTAGGTATAGCAATAGCTGCCAATAAGGCAATGATGGCTACGACGATCATGATTTCCACTAACGTAAAACCTTTTCTTTTCATCTTCAAAAAGCCTCCTTCCTAAGGTAAAATTGACTTTTTGCGCTTTTAAATTAAGCCTTTTATCCTTCCAATTTTTTATCTAAATTATAACTTGTCTCTCTTAAGGAATAAAAGGTTATTTTTACCAGCGCCAGTCACCTTTATTCGATAACTTTTTTATTTATATCACCTCCTTTTCTGTTTGTCAAGCAAAATCATTAATCATTAAAAAAACCTATTCTCCGTCTGAAGAATAGGTTAGAATTTTACTCACTCTGGCTATTGCTCTTAAAACTGTTTATGAAAATTAAGTATTTATAAAAACAGTTTTGCTTCCCTACTCTAACAGA
Organism: Candidatus Omnitrophota bacterium; assembly: GCA_028687345.1. Taxonomy (GTDB): domain Bacteria; phylum Omnitrophota; class Gorgyraeia; order Gygaellales; family Profunditerraquicolaceae; genus JAQUAH01. Next base: position 6,541 of record JAQUAH010000029.1, read on the forward strand.
TAAGAACCTTTTCTACACTAAAGTATACCATATTTTTCGGCACTATTCCACCTCCGAGAAGTAAGCATCCGGGCATTGCTGATAAGACGCCCTGTGATCTAAGGGACAACTTTGCCCAATTTGATTAGACCTGCACAATACCCCGACTTCGTCAATATAAAAAGAATGGGCCTGGCTGGTCAGGTGCGTAGCACAAACCCAAAACTGGGTAGAAGTAGGGGCATATACGTTAAAATCATACCCTGATTTTGTGCCGCTGGCAAGGCTTGAGTCAATGTAGGGAGGAGTTACATCGTCAAACTGCGATAGGCTTGCATACGCTGAATTAGTAGCTCTCCATTGAATCTGGGCATTAAGAATAGTATGCATGGCGCCAGCTGCTGCAGCCTCCTGAGCAGTGATGCGGGCGCGTAAGAGATTCGGTATGGCAACGGCTGCCAATAAGGAGATGATGGCTACGACAATCATGATTTCTACCAGCGTAAAGCCTTTACGATTCATTTCATAAAACCTCCGATAAAAGGTCAAGCATTTTCTATCGTGCTTCTGAAAAACCCTCTATACTACAACCTGAAAATTGAAGCGGGAATGCAAACGGAACTTCTCCCGGATCAATTGTAATGCCTAAACTATCAGACCTGCACAATATACCTTCGTCAGTCATAAAATACGTATGTGCCGCGCTTAAATTTACGGGTTCAGCTACAGCGAGAAATTGAGGCTGGACACCTCCGCCAGGAATCCCCACTTTAAATTTATAATCCTGTTTTATACACGGCGGATTAACACACCCTAAAGTAAGATCAATATAAGGCGGGGTAGTGCTACCAAGTTCGGTTAAAGTGGCAAATTGGAAATTATTTGCCCTGTATTGAATTTCAGCAGCCACAATGGTGCGAAGAGCGCCGGCTGCAACAGACTCTTGAGCAGAAATACGCGCCCTAAAAAGATTTGGTATGGCAATGGCTGCCAATAAGGCAATGATGGCTACGACGATCATGATTTCTATCAGTGTAAAGCCTTTCATAATTCAATCGTCCTCCGAAGTCCGAAGCCGTAAATACGCTCTAATTTATTTCTGCCCAGTTGTCTGTGCACACACCATTAAAAGAAAAACCGGGACATGACCAACCAGGGGCACTAGACCTACAAATTATCCCTGTTTCGTCAATGTAATAAGAATATCCCTGGTTCGCCTGATGAACGGCACAGGCGCAAAAGTTATTAGTATTCACTATATGTGTAGTAAAACGATAACCCTGTTTTGTACCGCTTGCCAAGGCTGCATCAATATATGGCGGAGTAGCACTGCCTAACGAACCCAATGAAACATAAGCCGGGTTGGTTACCCTGTACTGAATTTCAGCATTATGAATAGTATGCAAGGCAGAAATTGCGGCAGCCTCCTGAGCAGTGACGCGGGCGCGTAAGAGGTTAGGTATGGCAATAGCTGCCAATAAGGCAATGATGGCTACGACAATCATGATTTCCACTAATGTAAAACCTTTCCTTCTCATATTATATGCTCCCTGCCCTCTATTGTAAGTTTTGCCACGCACCATCACACTGTCCACCCATATGCTGTGCATATGAACAGTTATCGCCCACAGCCGCGGATTTACAGAGCACGCCTGCTTCATCAATGTAAAAACTATATCCTTGCATATTCAACTTATTAGCGCAGGCAAAATATTTGTTAAATTGTTCAATGCCTAAAATACTAAAATTATAATCGTAAGGGTGGTCATATGGCACGCTTGGAGGAATATATGGAGGTACTGCATTGCGAAGGTCATCCCAACTACCATATGTAGAGTGAGTTACTCTCCATTCAGTTTCAGCACCATGAATAGTTCTCATAAGAGAGATTAAAGCTGCCTCTTGTGCAGAAAAGCGCGCCCTTAACAAGTTAGGTACCGCAATGCCTGTTAACAAGGCAATTATTGCTACTACAATCATAATCTCTACCAGCGTAAAACCACTGTTTTTCATTATACCATGTCCTCTTTCTCTTCAAATGGTTATTTCATAAAAAAACCTATTCTCCATCTTAGAGAATAGGTTAAACTTTCGCGTTTACTCATTGCGTCTAAGTCAGCTATTATTTAAATATTTATAAAAACAATTTTCTACTGCCTCTCCCTATTCGCAGATAGAGCTTCTAATATTCAAAGTGCGCTTCGCCTCCGCTAGGAGACATCGAGGATGCTCCTCCTGTTGCTCCTGTGGCAATACCGCCACCGATAACAACTCCTCCTCCTGAACCGGAGCTCCCTGTTAACCCTGCCCATTGACCCGTACAGGCACCAGCCTGGTAACTGGGGCAGGATTGGCCAGGATTAACTGAACGGCACAATGCTCCCCTGTCGTCAATGTAAAAAGAATGCCCCTGTCCCTGTTGATGCACAGCGCAGGCATGGAATCTATTCGGAGTAGAAACAGGAAACATTGTATAACTATAACCTTGCTTTGCGCCGTTTCCCAAAAGAGAATCAATGTACTTTTCATTGGAAAGCGTGGTTAAATCGACAAAGGTACCATTGAGCGAACGCCGTTGAATCTCTGCCAGGGCAATGCTATTCAGGTTTGTCGCTGCATTGGTTTCCTGTCCCGTAACACGCGCCCGTGATATAATAGGTATGGAAACAGCTGACAAAAGACAAATAACCATTATCACAATCATGATTTCTATGAGTGTAAATCCTTTCCTTTTCATTTTAAGCCCTCCTCTTTTAATGAAAAACCCCACCTCCAAAAGGAAATGGGGCTTTAACTAAAAAACCCATTCTTAAAGAATGGGCTCAAGTTATCAGTGTTACTTTTTCTTCGGTAACTGGCTGCCGTCTCCCCAATTTCCAGTAGGGACTTAGGCCCTGATAGCTTTGCGCCCCATCCTTTCGGATAGTTTACCTTTATCGCAATTATCTAAAAAAGAGCATTTATCCTTACATAATAAGTATACTATATAACTGAAAGCTTTTCAAGAAGAAAGAATATTTTTTGTTATCCCTATCCTATTTGTCCGGAAGCTCTTTGGCAATGCTTCGAAGCCTCATTAAACGCCCTAATCTTTTTTGCGCAGCCTTATCTTCGGGATTCTTTTTAAGTATCTCTTCGCATTTCTTAAACGCTTCTTCCAGGCGAGTTATATCTTCTTTAAGCTTAGCGGGCTCTCTTTTTCCGACCTTTTCTTCCTGTATCTTATTCCATTCCTCCGCAGGCATCTGTGATTTGATTCTTTCCATCTTTTCTGCAATAGACCTGTTCCAGTCACTCTGCGTTTTTGGCTCATCACCGGGCTTAATCTCGGTTAAGCCGTAATCTTGGGCACTTTTAGGTACTATACGGGGACGCTCTGGAGATGAAGGCGTAATTGTTGCCTTATATTCTTCCGGCTTACTGGTAGTTAGCGATTCCATTTCTTTCTGCAACCTGCCTGTCTGATAAAAAGAAAATAAAATCAAGGCAAAGATAAATGTCAACGCTAATGCTGCCCCTATTATAAAAATAAGCTGTTTTTTCATCTCTTCCTCTCTCCCTATTGTATAATTTCCTTCCAGCCGGTCAGGTAAAACGTGCCTGAAGGGTTACCGAATAATTCAAACCCCGGCCCCAGGTCTCCGTTTATTGAACGGTTAGACCAATGGTACCAGCTGCCGCTGATAAATGGCTGTGTTTCAAAATTCTGATTAGTTATGAAATTTCCCGTTGATTTAAAAAGGCCGAAAACATCATAGTTGTTATAATTACTGTGTGCAAATATCACGCTTTCGTGGTTATCATAAAGAACCGACCCTTCTGTATATTCACCCCAACAAATAATATTTAAGCGCGAACCGCTAGAAGTAATCGGCTCAACATATTCTACATTCCCGGTGCTAATAATAGTCACATCAGAATTCGGTTCCCACGTTGTATTAAAAGTTACTTCTACGTTTCCGCCGCTTCCTTCACTGGGGCCTTCAACATAAATAATCTTTTTGCCTTGCAGCTCCTGGCAGCTTGGATCAATTTCAACGGTCCCCGAAGTTTCTATGTATGCGACCTGATTGGAAGGATAGTTGTTCATTGCTAACTGGCCAAAGGCCAGAAAATCGCTATACTGATCATTAGTTCCGTTGCCGTCACAATCAGGTATCTCTAAGGTGGTGTATTGGGTATCGCCAAGGTCCTCCTGCTTATCTGCAAATATCACAGCCCCAAGCCAGGCATCATCAATATAATCTTCTGAAATACGCGTTTTGCCGTCAACATAAAGTACGCCAATTCCATTGCGTAGATGAAAGTCTTCGCCTGTGGAAATTGTGTTCTCAAAGACAGAGGGGACTCTATAAGCTGTTGCTGAAACTTGACGTGAAGAATTTCCGAAGCTTCCTGTTGAGGTAATCTGATAACTAAGGCCCACCGGCGTAACCGTAATCTGATAGTTGCCGCCGCCAAAGCCAGAAGGGTTTGGAACAGGTATGCCAGTACCTCCGCTAGCAAGATTCTGAAAGCTCCAGCTTAAGCCTGCCTCGGCAATCCAGAAAGCATGGGTACTATTAGAGTGCCCGGTTACCAGCTTGCTTTCTACTGCGCTGCGTGAAAGAAAAATTGCGCCCAACATAGTCAAGACCATAATTACTACATAGCTAAGTATCAGGGCAATTCCCTTGTTATTCATTTTATATCCCCCACAAATAAAAAGCCCATTCTAAAAACTCAAAAGAATGGGCTTGAAAGCTGATTTTGCAACTTGTGTTCGGCAACTGGCTGCCATCCTCCGGCTTTCACCGAAGATTAGGCCCTTATAGCTTTGTGCCCCATCCTTTCGGATAGTTTACCTTTATCGCACTTATTTAATAAAAGAGCATTTTACTTACAAATGAAGTATACCATACAGATTGGAATTTTTCAAGCTTATTCAGCGTGCAATTGGGATTTACTGCATTTGTTCCCATGCGCCAGCGCACTGTCCTCCCAGATGCATGCCGGGACAGGCCTGTGGAACGCCCATAGACCTGCAGACCACTCCTGACTCGTCAATATAGAAAGTATGCGCCTGGCTGCTCTGTTGCATAGCGCAGGCAGCAAACTGGTTCATGTTAGTTACAACCATAGAAAAGATATAACCTTGTTTAGTACCCGTAGCTAAAATAGCATCAATATATGGTGGTGTTGCACTGCCCATTTGAGCCAGGGAAGTATAGGTGGGATTAGAAATTCTCCATTGAATTTCTGCGGTAGCAATAGTATGCATGGCAGCAGCTGCTGAAGCTTCCTGGGCAGTAACACGGACGCGTAATAGATTTGGTATGGCGATAGAGGCCAATAAAAGAGTTATAGCCACTACAATCATAATTTCAACGAGTGTAAAAGCTTTACGATTCATTTTATAGTAATATAGCATATTTTTGTAAAATTGAAAATTTTTTACCCATGCAGTTAAATTAATATAGCCTGCGCATCGCCCCCTTTGGCTATTCTTTGAAATTTAACCAAAACGAGCTGGTTCTTTAAATTTGCCCGGGACTTAACTCTCACTTTAATATAATTATCCGAATAACCCTGCCAAAGGTGAGGCGCATCTTTAACCCGCTCCTCAATGAGCACCTTTATTTTTTTGTTTAAGAATGCCTTTTTATAACTGAAGGAGCGCTCTTTGGCTATCTCCCTAATCTGCGCTATCCTTTGCGCAATTACATTCGGATTAATTTTTCCGTCGTAGAATGCGGCAGGAGTACCTTCTCTTTCAGAATAAGGAAAAATATGCGTCCTTACGGGAGAGGCCTTTTTAATTAGGGTAACGGTGCTTTGAAAATTCTCCTCTGTCTCTGCGGGAAAGCCGACCAGGATATCTGTAGAAATAGCAATCCCCGGTACAGCGGATTTTAGTCTCTTAAAAAGCCTTAAATAATCAGCGCGGGTATAATGCCTTTTCATCTTTCTTAAGATATGGTCATCTCCGCTTTGAACCGGTATGTGTAAATGCGGGCATAATTTCTTAGAGCAAGCTAGCTTTTTTATTAACTCTCCCGATACATCCCTGGCCTCTATAGAACTTAGCCTGATGCGTAGGAGCCCGTTTATTTTTTCTAACTCTTCTATTACGTCAATCAGGGTCATTCTTGGATTCAAGTCATGGCCGTATGCCCCTAAGCATATTCCGGTAAGGACAACCTCTTTAAACCCGCGCTCAACGAGCCTCTTTGCTTCCGGGACAATCCCGCTTAGCTGCCTGCTGCGGGAAGGGCCGCGCACCAAAGGCACCTTGCAATAAGCGCAGGAGTTATTGCAGCCATCCTGGATTTTTAAAAAGGCGCGGGTGTGGCCTTTAAAATCTGAAATACCTCTTGATAAAAATTTTTGCTTCTGTCGGTTTCGCACAATGAAGACTTTCCGGCTAACCGCTTTAATTCTATCCCGGTCTAATTCAGTAAAGCAGCCGGTAACAATAATTTTAGCCCCTGGGTTTTGGCGTTTTGCGCGGCGAATTAAATTCAGGGATTCTGCGTCTGCACGATGCGTTACAGTACAGGTATTAATCAGATACACATCGGCCTTCCTGCCATTATTTATTTCCCTAAGCCCTCTTACGGCAAAATACTCACGCATACTTTGCGTATCGTACTGATTAGCCTTGCAACCTAAAGTAAAGAATTTAATGGTCTTCATATAATCTGATAAAACTTGCAATGGCAATTGCTGCGGTCTCTACGCGCAAGACTAAATTCCCCAAAGAAATAGCTTCACACCCTGCCGCTTTAGCCAACTTAATTTCCGCATGCGTAAAATCACCTTCCGGGCCGACGAGCACTAATATATTGCTAGGCATAGACTTAAGAAAAACCCTTCTCAAGGATTCACGCTCCCCCTCTAAAGTAGCAATGAGTTTTAAATCATGCCCCTCGCAACTGCGTAAAACATCTTTTATATTTTTTACCGGTTCAATAATGGTAACGTTATTCCTTTGGCATTGTTTTGCAGCCGCCTGGGAAATCCTTTGCCAGCGAAGACTGCGTAAATTCCCTTTCTCCTTCTCCAGCCTGATAACTCCCCGCTCTGTCTCTAAGGGGATAATCCTTTCAACGCCCAGTTGCGTGAGTTTATCAACTATATCGTCCATCCTGGAATGTTTAGGGATAGCACAGGCAACGGTGATTCTTAACCTGCCGGTATCGCCAGGGGCCTGGTTTTTTCCCCTAATCTTAAGAATTACTTTATCTCTTTGCAACTCTTCGATTAAGCAGATATATTCATTGCCCTGCTCATCGAATACAATAGCAGCATCGTCTACTTTGAGCCGCAGTACATCCTTAATATGATGCACCTGGTTTTTATCTAAGATGCTTATATTTGTGCCAGATATGTTTTTAGAAGAAGAAAGGAATCGGCGCATTTAAAAAGCCCTGTTTATCAGTTGTATCCCTAAGAATATAATTACGCAACCGCAAATTATGCTTAATATCCGCGAATAAAAAGCTTCTTTTTCAGGCAGGAAAAGCGGTATTGCTCCTGCCAGAACCGTCAATAGTAATAATGGCGAAATAAATGTGCCCAGGCCAAAGGATAGGCTGTACAATAAACTGTTTAACCAGGACTTAGAGATTAAGCCTACGTAAGAAAGAATCGCCAAAAGCGGGGCACAGGGCAGGAACCCGATAATCAAACCCAGCATAACCAGGTTTTTTCTATCGTGCTCTAAAATATTTTTTCCTAACAACAGGCAGGGCCTAAAAAAACGTTGTAACACCATCAAAAGGCCTATGAAGATAATGAAACCTCCTCCCAGGATAATGATATATTTTGAGGAGCCGCCTAATAACCTCTCCAGGGTTAATTTACCTAAAAAGAAAATCACCAGGGCCAGTATAATATAAACCGCTATCCTGGCTAAAGAAAAGATAATATAGGCCTTAAGGCCTTTAAGCATGTTCTTTTTTGTTCCCGTTACATATGATATAAGTATCGGGCCGCAGGTGAATAAGCATGGCCCAGAGCCGAAAAGCAGGCCAGAAATGAACAGGCTGATAATTATTTCCATCATTCAATAACTGTTAGTAATTTTTTTCTGAGAATATCTCGGCTGTGAATATATATATCTCGGTAGACTTGTCTTTCCATGCATCAGGGGCAAGGCCTGCTTTGTGAGCACAGAGGCTTGAAAGGAACTCCTCTTTTGACCAGCCTGTCTCAGTAGCTACCTGCGGAAGGAATACCCCG
>JAQUAH010000030.1 GCA_028687345.1 Candidatus Omnitrophota bacterium
TTTATTAATTAAATCCTCTGCTTCTTCAAGAATCTTACTTTCTATTCTTTGGCGCTGCCGGTTATGAGCCTCGATAATCTTTGCCAGATTATTTGCTTCTTCTTGCGTCTGGCTCATCAGTAAATTAAGCGAGGTTTCAGCAGTGTCTATACGGCCGCTGGCATTGATGCGCGGCCCCAGTATAAAAGTAACCGTATTAGAATTAAACTTCTTATCCTTTATGCCTGCATTCTCTATGAGGACCTTCAGGCCGATATTTTCAGTCCGGGAGAGTTTAAGTAATCCCTCTTTTGCAATTACGCGGTTCTCTCCTGTGAGGGGCGCTGCATCTGCGATTGTGCCCAATGAGACTAAATCCAAATCTTCAAGCAACATTGAACCGCTCAGTGCCTCGCAGAGCTTGTAGGCTACGCCTACGCCGGCTAAATCCCTGTATTTATACCCTGAGTTTTTCAATTTCGGGTTTATAATACTTGCTGCGGGTGGCATATCGCTACCCGTGGGCTCATGATGGTCAGTGATTATTGTCTTTATATTTTGACGCCGCAGCTCTTCTATTTCTTTATGATTACTTATGCCGCAATCAGCTGTAATTAGAACTTTAATATTTCTTTGCTTGGCAAGGCGCAAGACATCCTTGCTTAAACCGTAACCCTCTTTAATTCTATGCGGAATATAATGCAGCGCTTCTAATCCAATTTTCTTCAGCGCCTGCTTCAGCAGAGCAATTGCGCTTATGCCATCCACATCGTAATCGCCAAAAATCATTACCTTTTCTTTATTTTTAGAGGCCCTTTTGATAATATCCACTGCCTTTGGCATATCACGGAAACTAAAGGGGTCTAAAAGCTGCTTAGGGTTTACGCTTAAGAATTCTTGCGCTTTATCAACTTTGTTTAAGCCGCGATTAGCTAATATCTGTGCGAGAATTTTAGATATGCCTAGTTCCTTGCTTAATTTATCCTGAAGGAAGGTATTAACAGGGGCGATCCTTAATATTTTTTGATTTTGCATTAAATGAGCACATAACTTACGAACCACCTGCCTGCTCTTACCGTCAGGAGAGGCAGTTGAGTGTGAGTAAGTTATTGTGCGAATTTACCCCGAGCTTTGGCGAAGAGAATTTTAGCCAGCTTAAGCGAGGGGCTATCGCTGCTTCTACATCTTCTCAGGTTTAGATATGCCTAATAAATCTAACCCCGTTGAGATAACAATCTTTACCGCTTCTATCAGCTCAAGGCGGCCATGGGTCAAGGCATCATCCTCTCCCAATACGCGGTGCAGGTCATAAAATTTATGAAATGCCTCTGCCAGCTGTTGTAAATATACCGTCAACATATAAGGATCCTGGATGCTTGAGCAGATCTTCAATATATAAAGGAATTGCCATAATTTCTTTATCAACTCGATTTCTTCTTTTTCGTTTAATACGGATAAATCCGATTGTTTCCTAACAGGCTTAGAGCCTTGGCGTAAAATGCTGGAGATCCTGGCATAGGCATATTGGATATAAAAAATGGGGTTTTCGGGTGTCTGTTTTTTAGCTAAACCTAAGTCGAAATCCAGGTGGCTGGAGGTGCGCCGCATTAAGAAGAAAAACCTGGAGGCATCCTTGCCTACCTCATCAAGCACCTCCCTTAATGTTATATACTGTCCTTTGCGCGTGGACATCTCTACGGATTTTCCTTCCCTAAATATCGAAGCCAGTTGCACAATCACAATAGACAGGGAATCCGATTCATGATTAAATGCCTGTACCGCTGCCTTAAGCCTGCTGATATAGCCATGGTGGTCAGGCCCCCACAGATTAATTAGCCATTTAAACCCACGTCTATATTTCTCTTCGTGATAGGCGATGTCAGGTGCAAGATAAGTAAAACTTTTGTCGCTTTTCACCACTACCCTGTCCTTATCATCCTTAAAAATAGTCGATTTAAACCAGAGGGCGCCTTCCTTCTCATACAAAAACCCTTTTTCTTTTAATAAATTCAGCGCCTCTTCAATCTTCCCGCTTTCCCTTAATCCCTTCTGAGAATACCAATAATCAAACTTTACCCCAAAGTCATCCAGCTCCTTCTTTATTATGGATAATATATAATCCACGGCATATTTTGAAATATCTTCCGGTTCTAATTTCTTATCTTTAATTTGTTGTGCTATTGTATATATGTATTCGCCTTGGTAGTAATTCTCGGGGAACTCTATTTTTTCTCCGTTTAATTCTCTGATTCTTAAGGCTACTGATTCACCCAGGATGTTGATCTGGTTGCCTTCATCATTAAGGTAGTATTCTCTTTTTGTGTCAAACCCCAAGAAAGATAATATATTGGCAAGCGTGTCTCCTACCGCAGCCTGCCTTGCATGGGCTACTGATAATGGCCCTGTAGGATTGGCGCTGACATATTCAACGAGGACTCTCTTGCCCAATCCGATGTTTGGGCGCATCGACTCTGTGCCTGGCATAATAATTTCTTCCAAATACCTGTGAAAATACTTCTCATCTAAATAGAAGTTGATAAATCCCTGGCCCTGCGCTTTTATATCTTTTATGCAGCCTTTTAATTGCGGTTCTTCTAAATGTGGTTTGATTGCTTCGATAACGGCATCTGCTATCTCGTGGGGAGATTTGTTAAGCGTTTTTTTTAGGCGAAGCGCTATATTGGTAGAAAGGTCTCCAAAGCGCGCATCAGCAGGCAGGTCCAGATATATCTCTTCATTAAAGACTTTGTCAATTTTTAAGTCTTCTAATGACTTCTTTATGGCTGCTACCAGTAAATCCTGAATGTCTTCTTTCATCTAGAATTAAGAATAGCCGGTTGGCAACTAATAAAACTTGATAGGAAATGGTTATTTCTTAGGGAGAGTAACCCTCTTTGCGTCAGACCACAAGTGCTCTAAAGAATAAAATTCTCTCATCGGTTTATAAAAAATATGGGCTACCACAGAAATGAAATCCAGCACCGCCCAACCTGATTCGTCATCAGGGGAAACCTTTGAGAGAGATTTTATTTTATACTGCCACAGGTCCTGCTCTATTGCTTGCGCGATTGCATTTACCTGCCTCAAAGAAGTCCCGCTTGCAATCACAAAGTAATCACAGAAGTACGAAATTTCGCGCATATCCAGGATGATTACTTTTTGGGCTTTTTTAGATTTAGCAACCCAAGCAATACGTAATGCTATCTTTTTTGTTTCTATTATTAACCTACCCCCTTTTAAGGTGTTATTTTTTCCCTAAAATCTTATACATGCCGGTGCCGCAATCAGGGCATTTCCCCTTCATGGCTAAGCGCTGATTTTTCATCGTAACTTTCTGTTCATCTTTCATTTCTTTCATTTTCTTGCATTTCACGCAATATCCTTTTTCTGCCATTGCTCCTCCTCTTTTTAAATATGGATGCTTGTTATGCGTATGCTCTTGCTAAAAACTCATTTATACTATCACAGGTTAATTTGTATGTCAATATATTCGTATATCCTATCAACAAAACTCTAGTTTGTTTTTTAGATTTATTCTGGATATGCCTTTAGTGTTGATACTGATAGCCAACGCAAGGACGCCGGATGTATCTAAATAGTTCTTATTCCAGAACATGGCGTTTGGTATCTTTTTCTTCAAGTTCACCGACAATTTCTTCGATTAAATCTTCCAATGTTACTAAACCGACTGTCTTTTTATGCTGGTCAACTACAACCGCGATTTGAATCTTGTCGGACTGGAATTTCTTCATGATTTCACTTACAGGGGTTAGAGAAGAAACATAATATGCCTCATGTATCAAATCCTGCAATAAAAACAGCCCTTTGTCTCTGAGTACATAGAGTAAATCGTGTGCGTAAATGATGCCGACTATATTATCCAGCGACTCTTGATAAACCGGAAGCCTGGCGTGCCCTCTCTCTACAAAAATATTCAGCAATTCATCAGTGGTGGCATTTATATTCACAGCCACAATTTTTTCCTTAGGGACCATCGCGTCGCCTGCTTTTGTATCGCCAAATACAAATATGCGCTGAAGCATCCTGCCTTCTTGGTCGCTTAAGAACCCCTCTTCTTCACCAAGCTCAATCATGAGCCGTAATTCCTCTTCGGTGATTAAGGGGGACCTTTTACTGGGTTCTATTCTCAATAATTTAATAATAAGATTGCTTGCAGCAGTAAAAATAAAAATGACAGGCTTGAATACCTTAATAAATACATCCATAATGGGGGCTATCAGCAGGGCAATCCTTTCCGTATGTTTTATGGCCAATATCTTGGGCGTAATCTCGCATAAAATCAATATAAATAAAGCGGTTACTAAAGTTGCTATAATAACCCCCCACTTGTAACCGAAGATAAAAACACACATTGCAGACACAATAGCAGAAATGGCGATATTGACGAAGTTATTTCCTACAAGGATAGCGACAATAAACTTATCCAATTTTACGATCAGGCGCTGGATAATCTGGGCACGCTTAACGCCCCTGGCAACCATATGCCGCAGGCGGATTTTACTGAGGGAGATGATTGATGTTTCTGAGGCAGAGAATAAAAATGAAAGCAAGGTTAAAACCAACAAGATTATTGCAATTATAGGAAAGGAAAGCATATGGTCCATTTTATCTTTAAGCCTTATTCCAGATAAAGTTTATTATTTATCTTTCCTGCCGCTCCCTTAAGCGGGCCGATTAACGCCAGGTTTAATTTATCTTTTTTGAATATAAGTCCAGCGACTTTCCTGATATCTTCTCTTTTTATTTTATTTACCTCATTAATAATATCCAAAAGGGAATAAGTCTTATCCAAGAGGGCTGTATTTTCTCCTATCCAAAGCATATGGTCTAATGTATCCTCTAAGGCAAGCATCAGTTGGCCCAGATAGAATTCCTTTGCCCTTCTGAATTCATCTTTGCTTACCAGGCCTACTTTAATTTTTCTTAATTCTTTTAGAATCAATTGCACCGCATCGATTACCCTATGGTTATCAATCCCTGCATGAACTACGAATGCGCCGGCATCCTGAAAGCGCCTGACCAGAGTGCCGATCTCATAGGCAAGCCCCCTTTTTTCTCGCAACTCATTGAATAAACGGCTGGACATATTTGCACCCAATATGATATGCAACAATCCCAGGGCGTGCTTTAAGGGATGTTCGCGCTCAAAACTATGAAAGCCCAGCGCCATATGGGTCTGTTCAGTATCTTTATATAAAAGCTTTATCTGGGTGCGGCCCTGAATCTGGGTTGCGCCAGAAAATCTATTCGCACCTCTTCCTTTCTCACCCTTGAAGATTTTCATTATGCCTTTTATTAACTTCTTGTTGTCTAAGGTTCCTGCGGCGCTAATAACGATATTTGAAGGAAGATAAAATTTTTCTTTGAATGAAAACAATTGTTCCCTGTTTATTTGTCTTACCGAATCAACCGTGCCTATAATCGGGGCACCCAGAGGCTGTTTGGGCCATAAAAGCTCATCTAATAATTCGTAGACGTAACTCTGTGGCAAATCTTTATACATTTTTATCTCTTCCAAAATAACGGTCTTTTCTTTTTCTGTATCTTGCCTGGGCATTTTAGGGTTGATGACCATATCGGAAAGAACATCCAGGGCTGATTCTAAGTAACGGCCGGGGATCTTAACCAGATAGCAGGTTAATTCTTCAGAAGTAAATCCATTCAAGGTGCCTCCGATACCTTCGATTGATTCTTTAATACTGCGGCAGGAATATTTTTTGCTGCCCTTAAAAACAATGTGCTCCAGGAAATGCGAAATTCCCTTATTTTGGTCATTTTCATACCTGCCGCCCACCCTTATCCAAATACCCAAAGCAACAGATTGCATGTTCGGCATATTATAGGTAATAATCTTTAACCCGTTATTTAATTCTGCTCTTTTATACATGCCTTAACCTGTATACGAACTTGCTTACGGTTTTAATTAAACTTCTCTTTTTTAAATTATCTTTTATCTTTTTGACTACTGCGCTGCCGATAATCGCTCCGTCAGCGATTCTGAAAATTTGCTTTACCTGCCCCGGAGTAGAAATTCCAAAACCTACGCAAATTGGCCTTGAGATATTTTTCTTTAGGGACCGTATATTGGAGACTAAGTCTTGGGGGAGGTTTTTGCGTATGCCGGTGATGCCGGTCAGGGAAATATAATAAACAAACCCTTTTGAAACTCTCGCAATGGACTTTATGCGCTTTGGCGTAGTGGTAGGAGAGATAAAGAAAATGATATCCAAATCAGATTTTCTTGCTAACCCAAGGAGCACGCCCGCTTCTTCCGGAGGAAGGTCAGGTATAAGCAGGCCGTCAACTCCCGAGGCAGCCGCCATTTTTACAAACCTTCTCTCACCGAAACAAAAAACAGGATTATAGTAGGTCATAAGACAGATAGGGATATCTGTTTTCTTTCTTGCGCGCCTGACTAAATTTAAAATATCAATAAGATTCACTTTTTTATTCAAAGCTACCTGTGATGCTTTTTGTATTACAGGGCCGTCAGCAATAGGGTCAGAAAAGGGAACGCCTAATTCTATGATATCCACTCCGATCCTGGAAAACTCCAAGATGAGTTTATAGGTTGCATCCAGGCTGGGATAGCCGGCTGTAATAAAAATAATCAAAGCTTTCTGGCGATTCTTTTTTAACTGTCTAAACTTTACATCAATCCTGTTCAATTTTTCCCACCTCTATGTTAACTTAATCTTTTTTGTCACTATTCCTAAATCTTTATCACCCCTGCCGGAAAGACAGACAATTACAAGGGAACCTTTAGCTTCCTTTGATATCTTTTTTAGATAAGCAATAGCGTGTGCTGATTCCAGGGCAGGTATTATCCCTTCTGATTTGCAAAGCGCTAAGAATCCTTCTAAGGCCTCTTCATCATTTATTGATACGTATCTTGCGCGGCCTATTTCTTTGTAATAAGCATGTTCCGGGCCCACTCCCGGATAATCCAATCCCGCAGAGATAGAATGGGTAGCTAACACCTGTCCAAACTTATCTTCCAATAAATTTGACTTTGCACCATGAAGTACGCCTATCTTACCGCTAACTAAAGTAGCGGCGTGCTTACCTGAAGATAATCCTTGGCCTCCTGCTTCTACTCCAATGAATTTTACCCTTTTATCGTTAAAGAAAGGATGGAACAGGCCTATAGCGTTACTCCCTCCGCCAACGCAAGCTATCAAATAATCCGGCAACCTTCCCTCTTTCTGCATAATCTGCCTCTTTGATTCCCTGCCGATTACTGATTGAAAATCCCTTACTAACACAGGATAGGGATGTGGCCCGGTCACTGAACCAAGAATATAGTGCGTATCACGCACATTAGTCACCCAGTCCCTTAGGGCTTCATTAATAGCGTCTTTTAATGTTTTGGAACCGCTGGTAACGGGGATTACGCGGGCATCTAATAGTTTCATGCGGAAAACATTCAATTTTTGCCTTTCAATATCCTCTTGGCCCATATAAATATCGCATTTGAGCCTAAACATTGCTGCGACCGTGGCAGTGGCTACCCCGTGCTGTCCTGCACCGGTTTCTGCGATAACCCGGCGCTTCTTCATTCTTAACGTAAGCAAAATCTGCCCTAATGTATTATTTATTTTATGCGCTCCGGTATGCAGAAGGTCTTCTCTCTTTAAATATATCTTTATGCCTAAGTATTTGCTCAAATTCTTTGCAAAGTATAAAGGCGTAGGCCTTCCTGCATAATCTTTAAGGTAACAGGAAAGCTCATTTATAAAACTCCTGTCATGCCTTGCCTGGTTATATACCTTTTCTAACTCATCCAGGGCATAAACAAGAGTCTCAGGGATAAACCTTCCGCCAAAGTTATCAAAATGACCTTTTTTATCCGGCAACATATCTCTCACCTAAAATGTAATCCCCTGATAATTCTGTTGTCCATTCAGGAAAAAGGCCCTCAACTTTGCCCAGAGTGCCTGAAATAATGCCCTAAATTCATTTAAAATCCCCTCTATCCCCTGACCGGTAAAAGGAGGGTAATTTTGTGAAGGGGGCGTAGCAGAGATTATTTTACAGGCAATAAATTTAAGCGCAATAAAACTAAAATAAATTAACAAGATTGATAATATAATAAAAATAATGCACATAATGAGGCAGCCCCAGATGCAATTATGCCATTTCTTTTTCTTCTTCAGGTATTCGCCGCAGAAACGGCACTTTATGGCATCATCTTGAATCTCCTCGGCACAAAAAGGACATTTTTTCATCTCTTGCCCCCGTTTTGCTTCGCCTGCTGAATAAAATCCCGGATTTTTTTATAATCCTTTTTACCCGGCCTAGCCTCCACGCAAGTGCAGGCATCTACCCACTGCGGCCGCACTGTCTGTATCGCTTTTAAAACATTTTCTTTATTGAGCCCCCCCGATAGGAATATCGGACGCTTTATATTACCAAAATGCCGAACCAGCTTCCAGTCAAATTCTTTTCCTGTCCCGCCTATCTCTGATTTGGAAAATGTATCAAAAAGGTAGGCAAAGGATTTATACTTTGATACATTGCTTAAATCTATTCCCCCTCCTACTCTAAAGGCTTTGATTATCTTAAAACCGCTGAACTTAGAGCAAAACTCAGGGGATTCTTCTCCATGAAACTGCAGTAAATCAAAACCGCATAATTTAGCCACTCGTTTAATCTCTTTTTCTTTTTCATTAACAAATACGCCGATTTTCAAGATATCTTTCGGCAGCACTTTGATTATTGCCCTTGCCTTAGAAGGCATGATATAGCGCGGGCTTTTTTTATAAAATACAAACCCCAGGGCATCGCATCCGGCGGCTATCGAAGCCAGGGCATCTTCCAAATTAGTTATCCCGCAAATCTTTACTTTTACCACTTTACCACCCCATTACCTCTTCTACCTTTTTCTTTATATCCTGCGCCTCTAAGAAAGCCTGGCCTATTAAAACCGCGCTTACGCCTAGAATTTTTAAAAATAGCACATCCTGGCGGTTTTTAATCCCGCTTTCTACCACCACCACTTTTTCTTTAGGAATTAAAGGAAAGAGTTTCTCGGTAACCTCAAAATCTACTTCCAGGCTGTGCAAGTCGCGGTTATTGATTCCGATAAGGGGAACTTTCAGGCTTAGGGCCTTCTTTACCTCCTTCTCCGTATGGACTTCCAGCAGGCAATCCAACCCAAGATTCTGGGCTAATTGCAGTAACTCTGACAATGTTTCCTTGGAAAGTAAATCCGCGATTAAAAGTATGGCATCTGCCCCAAGAAAACGCGACTCATAAACCTGATAGGGCTCCAGAATAAAATCCTTTCTTAAAACCGGCAGGTCTACAAGGTTTTTTACTTCATTGATATAAGACGGGCTGCCCGCAAAATAATCTTCTTCGGTTAAAACAGAAAGCGCCTGTACGCCTGCTTCCTTATAATTTAAACTAATTTCCCCTAGATTAAAGTCCTGCCTGATAATACCGCTTGAGGGAGAGGCCTTTTTAATCTCAGCAATTAATGAAATGTCGCGGGATTTGTTTATAGACTCAATAAATGTCTTTGCCGCAGGCAGGCTTTGCATCTTATCCTTTAATTCCTGTTCGGGAAGGCTCTGCTTTGCTAAAAGAATTCTTTCTTTCTTTTTCTTAACTATCTCTTTTAGGGTATCTACCTTAACCATTAATTTTCAATTTTTTAAGGAATATTCTTTCAATAGCTCCAGCTTTTTTAAAGCCTTCCTGGAATCTATGGAATCCTTAGCCAATTCTATTCCTTCTTTAATCGAATTTACCTTATCTGCCGCATATATCGCAGCTGCTGCATTTAATAAAACTATGTCCCGCTTGGGCCCGCTTTGGCCATTTAATAAATCCAAAAGAATCCCGGCATTGTAAGATGCATCTTTGCCTGATAAATCCTCTAATCGGGCTTTTTCAAACCTAAAATCCCGCGGCTCTATTTCATAGCTGCTTACTTTACCATGACGGCTTTCAGAGATGAATGTCTTGCCGGTAGTGGTTATTTCGTCCAAGCCATCCTCTCCATGCACGACTAACGCATGAACCGTCCCTAAATTGGCAAGGACCTGGGCTAAGATTCCCGTGAGGCTCTTCTGAAAGACACCCACCAACTGATGCGTTGCATCTGCCGGATTAGTCAGGGGACCTAAAATATTAAATATCGTCCTTGCGCCGATTTCTTTTCGGGCAGGCATGGCATATTTCATTGCCGGGTGAAGATTTTGGGCAAAGAGAAAGGCAATCCCTATTTCATCTAAACATTTTTCCATTTTTTCCTTACTTATATTTATATCTATGCCTAACGCCTCCAGGATATCCGCGCTTCCGCAAACGCTAGATACTGAACGATTGCCATGCTTGGCAACTGTGATCCCGCAACCACTTGCCACAAAGGCTGAAACCGTTGAGATATTAAATGTACATTTTTTATCTCCTCCGGTGCCGCAGGTATCCAGAATCAATGCCTGGTTTGTATGTATTTTACTTGAGTGCTGGCGTAAAACACGCACTGCCGCAGTTAATTCTTCTGCTGTTTCTCCTTTTTTATTTAAAAATTTTAAAAAAGAAACAATCTGCGGCGTTTCCGGTTTGCCAGTCACAATTTCTTCCATAACCGCCTGCATTTGCGCACTTGTCAGGTCTTTTGCATCAGATAATATACTTATCGCTTCTTCAATCATACTTTTAAAAAATTCGATAATATAGCCTTGCCTGACTTAGTTAATACCGACTCAGGATGAAACTGTACTCCCCATAAGGGATATTTTTTATGTTTTAGCCCCATAATCTCTCCTTCTTTTGTCCAGGCAGTTATTCTCAAAACTTTTGGGAGAGTTTTCCTTTGAACAATTAAAGAATGATAGCGCGTAGCTTCAAAAGGATTGGGGATATTTTTAAATATACCTTCTTTATAATGGTAAATCCGGGAGGTCTTGCCATGCATTAGTTTTTTAGCGTTGACAATTTTCCCGCCATAAACGTAACCTATGCACTGATGGCCAAGACAAACGCCCAATATGGGGATTTTATCGGCAAATTCTCTGATAGTCCGGCAGGAAATACCGGCATCTTCCGGCCTTCCCGGCCCGGGAGAGATAACGATTCTTTCCGGCCTAAGCCTTTTAATTCCTGCTATGCTGATTTTATCATTTCTAAATACCGCTATTTTCTTTCCCATTTCCCCTAAATATTGCACGAGGTTATAGGTAAAAGAATCATAGTTATCAATCATCAAAATCATTCTTTTTCTCTCCAGATTTTTGCGCCCAATCTTTCTAATTTTCCCTCTAAATTTTCATAACCGCGCTCTAAATGATAGATTCTGGATATTGATGTCCTTGCGTGCGCAACTAAACCTGCCAAGGCAAGGCAGGCTGAAGCGCGTAAATCCGAAGCCATTACCGGAGCGCCTGATAGCCCCTTTACGCCTTCCACTATCGCATGAGGGCCTTCTCTCTGGATATGCGCTCCCATGCGGTTCAATTCAGCTACGTGCATAAACCTGTCAGGGTAAATCTTCTCGGTAATTACGCTTATACCAGGGGTGACGCTCATCAGGCTCATAATCTGTGCCTGCATATCAGTAGGAAAGCCCGGGTATGGAAGGGTGGTGATATTTACTGCCCGCAGCCTTCTTTTACAGCGCACGCGTACGGTTGTATCTTTTTTTGTTATAGAGGCACCGGCTTCTTCCAATTTATCAATTAATGCGCCCAGATGCTGAAATAAAACATTTTTTATACAGATATCCCCGCGGGTAATCAATGCAGCAATCATTAACGTACCCGCCTCTATCCTGTCGGGTATAATAGTGTGGGTAGCACCGTGCAGGTGCCTTACGCCTTCGATCTCTATAACGGGAGTCCCGTGGCCTTTTATCTTTGCGCCCATCTTATTTAAAAACTCTGCTAAGTCGACAACTTCCGGTTCACAAGCCGCAGATTCAATTACGGTCTTTCCTTGCGCCAGGACTGCAGCCATCATTACATTGTCCGTGGCCAAAACCGAAGAGCCGTAAACACCCCCTAAATACATACGGCTCCCCCTTAACCTGCTTGCCTTTGCCACTACATATCCTGATTCAATGCTGACATCTGCACCCAGGCACTTTATCCCCTTAAGGTGCAAATCCACCGGCCGCACGCCGATAATACACCCGCCAGGCAAAGAAACCTTTGCCTTCTTGAGCTTGCCAAGAAGCGGCCCCAGTACACAGAAAGAAGCGCGCATCGTAGAAACAAGCTTATAGTCAGCAATGAAATTGGTATTTTTTAAAGAACTAACCGTAACTATCCCTTTATCCAATTCGGCATTTTTACCCAAAGCCCGCAAAATCTTAAGCATGGTATTGGTATCGCGCAAATTAGGTACATCTTTAATCACGCAGGCATCATCGGTTAAAAGTGTAGCCGCCAGTATAGGCAACACCGAATTCTTAGCTCCGGAAACCGTAACCTCTCCCTTAAGTTTTACTCCTCCCTCTATAATCAGTTTATCCATATATGTATGCCCCTATATTCTTTTTGCAACCACTACCCTATCTATGTTGCAATAATCTTTTATTACTTTTTGAATCTTGAATTCTTTAAAGTTTTGAAAAATATTTTTTACTTCCTTAAGCTGATTAAACCCAATCTCCGTAATTAATAAGCTCTCCTTTCTTAAAAAACGGCCTGAACTCTTTGCCAGCCTTCTGTAAAAAGATAATCCGTCGCAGCCGCCGTCTAAAGCAATGCAAGGTTCATGCCTTACCTCTAGAGCCAATTGGCAAATTTCTGCTGTCGGTATATAAGGGGGGTTGCTGACGCATATCGCATATCGCTTATCGCTTATCGCAAAGGAGTCAAATAAATCACTTTTCAAAAACTTTATTCTATTTTCTACATTGTGGGTTTTTGCATTCTCTCTTGCTATATTTAAGGCCTCCGGGGAAATATCTGTGGCAATTATGTGCGCTTGCGAAATAAATTTTGCCAGGGATACTGCGATGCATCCGGAGCCTGTGCCTATCTCAATGATATTCAGTTCGCCAGCTCCCAGGCTCATAAGCTCATGAGCTTTCTCTATTACTGTTTCCACCAGGATCTCTGTTTCCGGCCTGGGTATAAATACATCTTCAGCCACTTTAAACTCTAATCCCATAAATTCGGTCTTGCCTAGTATGTATTGTATCGGCTCTGCGTTAAGCCTTCTTTTTAATATGGAAGATATCCGCAAAGATTTTTCTTTATCTAAAGGCAAATCTTTCTTTAGGTATAAATCCATCCTGCTGCAATTCAACGCCTCAGTAAATACCAATTCTGCCTCATTCATACTGTTTTTGCTCCTGAGATGCTTTTAAGAGGGCCGAGGAAAGCTCATCCAAGTCGCCTTCAAGTATAGACTCCAATTGATGCGAGGTAAAATTTATACGATGATCGGTTACGCGGCGGTCTGGAAAATTATAGGTTCTAATCTTCTCGCTGCGGTCACCTGAGCCAATCTGTGATTTTCTGTCTGCGGCAATCTTTTTAAATTCCTCTTGTTCCTTTTTATCAAGAAGGCGTGCGCGCAAAATTCTCATCGCTTTAGTCTTGTTCTTTAATTGCGAACGTTCATCCTGGCAGGCGACAGCAATACCGGAAGGCATATGCGTAATCCTCACCGCAGAATCGGTTTTCTGCATATGCTGGCCTCCGGGGCCGGAAGACCTGTAAGTATCTATCCTAAGGTCTTTTGGCTCAATAGCCAAGTCCAGATCTTGCGGTTCTATTAATACTGCAACAGTAGCTGTAGAGGTATGTATCCTGCCCTGCGCCTCGGTTGTGGGTACACGCTGCACGCGGTGCACGCCGCTTTCAGTTTTAAGTACTCTATACGCGTCTTTACCTTTTACGCTGAATACTACTTCCTTAAAACCGCCTAAGTCGGTAGGGCTGGCTGACATTGACTCTAAAACCCAACCCTTTCTTGCTGCATATTTGGTGTACATGCGATAAAGGTCTGCGACAAATAATGCCGCTTCAAGGCCGCCTGTACCCGGGCGTATCTCTACAATTACATCCTTACCGGCATCCTTGTCTTCGCCCTGCAAAATACTCTTTAGTTTTTCTTCTAGTTTGGCTCTCTTATCTAAAGACTCCCCTAATTCTTTTCCTGCCAGGTCCAATAATTCCTTCTCGTTTTTCTGCTTAAGCACGCTCTCTAAATCTTCTATTTCCTTGCTTAGCTTTTTATATTCGCGGTATAAAGACACGGCTTCCTTAGAACCAGACAGCTCTTTTGCATATTGATTATATTTCTCTTTATCGCAAATATTATCATAGGAAGCTAACAGCTGCTCCAGCTCCTGATAACGCTTCTCTATTGTTTCAAGCTGCTCGAACATATCTTATTTCTTCCCGTATTTTTTCAGGAATTTATCAACCCTTCCTGCTGAATCCACAAACTTCTGTTTTCCGGTAAAGAAAGGGTGGCATTTCGAACAAATCTCAATTCTTATGCTTGGCTTGGTAGAGCGGGTATGTATCGTCTCTCCGCAGGCACAGATCGGAAGAGCACACG
>JAQUAH010000146.1 GCA_028687345.1 Candidatus Omnitrophota bacterium
AAGGGATAATCATCTGCACGTATGCGGAAAAATGATTACGATTTGTAAAGGTAGAGAATTCCGGCCCTAAAGCAGTAAGCCGTTTGATAATACCGTAAAAAGAATAAATAAATCCGCTAAGAATTATCATAAAAATCAAACGCTTTATTTTCTTCTCATCATCTATGTAGTTTAACACCACAAAAAATACAAAAAAACAGGCTAAAAACTGTAATAGCATATTTATAGTGGAATCGGCATATATGCTTATGGTATATGCATTAACTGAGTTGAAGCTGAATTTTTGATACAAAGATGCGGTAGCCGGTGAAACCAAAGACATTATTGTTTTAGGTAAAGGCAGGAGCTGAAACAGAATCAAAGAAATAAAGAGGCTAACAGAAAAAAAGGGAATCTTGACGAAAGAAATTTTTTTTTTAAAGAAATTTAACGAAAGGAAGGTAAAAAAGAGCAGGAAACTTATACATTCAATAATGGAAAGCGGCAAGACGGTTATCCCGCCGTGAATAAGGGGAGGAAAAAGTATTAAAAATAAAAGGAGTGACTCTATGACGAAGGGCATCCAGTTTGATTTCAAGACTGTTTTTTACCTTTGCCGCCTTCTTCGCTATAGTAATAATGGTAATAATAATATTTGTCTTCCCTCTCGGGGTTTATATTATTGACTATAACGCCTATAATCTTACCCTTGGCCTCCAATATCTTCTTTTTCGTCCCGCTTATTGCATCCAGGCGGGTACTTGCACCTTTGATTACGAGAACTATGCCGTCTGCAATCTTACCTAATAATAAAGTATCGGGAACGCTTAATACCGGAGGCGAGTCTATAACTATACGGTCATATTTGCCTTTTAAGTCTTCGAATAAGGTATTAATTTTCCTTGAGGAGAGCAGTTCGCTGGGGTTGGGCGGAACAGTACCTGCAGGAATAATAAAGAGATTATTAATGCTGGTAGGTCTAATAATTTTTGTCAAATCTATGTTTCCGGTAAGAAAATCGCTTAATCCGGGCTTTTGTTCAATCTTGAGGGTCCTGTGCAGCTTGGGCCTGCGCATATCCATGTCTATTAAAATTACCTTTTCGTTTAACTGGCAAAATACCGCAGATAGATTTGATGAAATAAAACTTTTTCCTTCCTGCGGCAAGGACGAAGTAATCACAATGCTATTTAATCTCTTGTCCTCCGGAGCAGCAAAAAGAATAGAGGTACGCACTGAACGGAAAGATTCAATAATCGTAGATTGGGTCATCTGCCAACAAACAAGGGCCTTTTCAGATTCTGTCTTGGCGTCCCTGCTTGTTATAGATGGTATATAGCCCAAAAACGGCAGGTTCAGGTAAGAGCTGACATCCTCTGCGGTGCGTATGGTAGAATCCAGATACTCCAAAAAGAAAGCCACGCCTACCGAACCTAATAACGAGAGTATAATCGCTGCCTGCATCGCCCTTTTCTTATTAGGCCTGAATGGACGAAGCGGTGGCTGAGCATAATCAATAATGCTAATGCGGGAAACCTCAATCTTTTCTGCCAGGCCTGTTTCTTTGGTGCGGTTCAGCATATTAATGTATATCTCCTGATTGCTCTCTACATCTTTTTTTAAGAGATTATACTGAACCATCTTTTCATTTAAGTCTAACAGATTGCTCGTCTCCTTTTCTATCTTCTTCTCTATATCTTCTAATTGGGCACGCAAGGAGATAATCTTGGGGTGTTTTTCCCTATAGCGCTTAACCCCATCGGCAAGCTCTGTTTCTAATTTTGATTTATTCTCTTTCAAACTCTCCAGGAGCCCTTGAGTCTTTTTTTCTATATCAGGCAGGGAAACAATCTTATTACTCTGGATATAGGCATTTAATGCCTCTTCAGCTTCCCGCACCTTATCTTTATAAGAGCCTATCTGAGACTGTAGCCAACCCGAAGCTTCCCTTGCGGCGCGGCTGCGTTTTTCGATATCCTGTTGAATATAAGTCTTGGCAAAGGTATTGGCAATAGTACTGGCATTTAAGGCATCGGGATCTTCAACGTGAAACAAGACCACCTGGCTATCTTTTAGCTTTTCAACTTTTATCTGCAGTAGTAATTTTTCGGTAAGATTATCGATATTCTTAAAAGCGCTATCCTTGCTTGCGCGCAAATTATCGGCAACTTTTTCTGCCAAGGCAATAGAAGTCAGTATCTTATATTGGGTTTGAAAAATGTTTTGAGAAAACATGCTTTGAAAATCTTCCCGGGACACATCTTTTATCTCTATCACTTTTGGGGCCACTGCTTCAATAAGTATGCTTGCAGTAGCGCGGTAAATAGGCTTTCGCACAGAAATATAAATAACGGTAGTAACAATAATGATAAAGGGTACAAGAAAAAATATGCCGATTCTCTTTTTAAGTATTTTAAGATAATCGTGAATGGTTACTTCGCGTATCTCTGGATTAGGTAACATATTCCACCTTTAATGAGCCCCGCCAAAAGCGGGGAGAATTAATCCCGCCTACGGCGGGATAAGTTCGTCCAGACAACTTACGTTCGCTTGCCTGCCTGTCGGTAGGCAGGCGCTCCGTAAGTTGTGGACTCACTTAAAAAAAGGATTCAGGAACAACTATTGTATCATCGGGCCTTAAAAGAACATCCTGGCTTTTATCCCCGCTTTTTATTATACTGGTTATAGGAACGCGAAATATCTGCTTTTTCCCTTTTTCCGAACGGATAACCTTGGTTCCGTCACCCGCGGCTATATCCGTAAGCCCGCCGGCTATTGCAATAGCATCTATAACTGTCATGCCATCCTTTAAATCATACCTGCCGGGTTTATCCACCTGCCCCACTATAGAGATAGTACCCAGCTCTTCTACGATTATTACATCGCTAGGCTCTAACATGATTTCTTTGCCTGCATAGACATCTTTAGCTATTGTGTTGACATTTATTTCAATGGTTTCTTTCTTGCCTTCTTTCTCTCGGATGCGCCTGACCTTAGTCTTGTCTGCCTTCTCAGTAAAACCGCCTGCCATGGCAATCGCATCTATAATACTTAAGCCTGTCTTTAATTCATATGCTCCGGGTTTCTCTACTGCCCCCAAAACAGAAATCTTGGAATGCTCCTTAATGAAAATAGAAACCTGAGGATTAACCAGATAATCTTTAGCCAACATCTCAGTAATCTTAGTTTCTAATTCCTTGGCTGTAAGCCCTTTTATAAAAATATTGCCTAAAAGGGGGTAAGAAATTGTTCCGTCTGCAGCCACCCTGACCACCTTAGTCAGGTCCAGTTCTTCATACACGCTTATTTCCAAAAGGTCGCTTACTGCAATGCGATATTCGGAATCAGTATTACCGGGGATAATTTGAGCAAAAACCGCGTTCGGCAATAAAAATAAGGAAATTATCCCGCTCAATAATATTTTATATAGCGGGATCCCGCTTCGCGGGAAAAGAAATTTTATGAATTTAAACATTTTAAAATTCCGCTTTTGTTCTAATGGTATATAGATTAT
>JAQUAH010000147.1 GCA_028687345.1 Candidatus Omnitrophota bacterium
CAATCCTCTCCCGAGTTTCTGAATCGGCGGTCATATAATGTTCGTAGTCATGAATGAGATAATATTTAATTCCCTTCTCCGGGCCATAGGAGTGGACCCACTCTGCCGTTTGCCATGCTGTAGCAATAACAGCGTCCGCATCAGGAATAAATTTTTCGTCAAGGGTCGGGACCCACAACATTCTTACACGAGGATCAATGACAAACCATTTATGAGGCAAATAACTTTTATCAATAGTCCGTTGGACATAACGAGCTAGCTTCTTCGATTTAACAAGCCACTGAGAGTTGTGATCAAGCATAGCTGGATGAATGATGGAAACATAATGCCCGCGAGCACATAAATGGTTGGCATATTCATAGACGACCTTGAAGCCGCCAACCGGAGTACAACCAGGACCGGGTAAAACTAATGTGATTATCACACTGCACTCTCGGGCTGTTTTGGTATAAATATTAAATTTAGATAAGGATAGAAAGCCTGTTTTGGATAGCCTGATTTTATCATGAACCGATGTGGGAACGGTACGCCTAAAAAGAACGATAACTTACCAAACATAATGGACTTTCCAACACGAGAGATCGGCGGTGCGACGTTCAGGGGAGGGAAAATCTTGCTGTCAGGCGGAAAGTCCAAGTCAAAACCATGCTTATTGAATAATGACTTAATTCGGAGCAGCCCTCTGTAATGCACATCCCACGACCCGTTGTTTGAAATAAAATATTGATGCTTGCGACCTCGCAGTTTTAAATACAAGGTGGCGAGCCATCTAGGCATCCAAGGTAAAAAATGCAGCCCGGTGTGGTCGTCTGTTATTTGC
Organism: Candidatus Omnitrophota bacterium; assembly: GCA_028687345.1. GTDB lineage: Bacteria > Omnitrophota > Gorgyraeia > Gygaellales > Profunditerraquicolaceae > JAQUAH01. Next base: position 821 of record JAQUAH010000147.1, read on the forward strand.
AGTTTGTTAGGAACCAAGACATATAGTGCGCCCTTGCACACGCGCTTCAATTCCGGCAATATATATTTTAAATCGTCATCCCCCAAATGCTCTAGCACAACAAACATGGTAATTATGTCAAAGCTTTTATCTGCAAACGGGAGTTTTTTGTCTTTGTTTAGGATAAATATTGAATCGTTTATTCCATTTTCATTCGCAAGAATTTTTGCCAATTTCAAATGCGCTTCATGTATGTCGACTCCGGTCGCATCATATCCTAGATGGTTTATTAAAACCGTCAATTCCCCGGTACCACATCCGAAGTCTAGGATATGCGGTGGTACATCAAGGCGGTAGTTATCTGTTATATAGGTTAAAATGGAATTTAGCCAAGGCCCATATTCAACATTCCCGTAAATCGTCTTTTGCAAGTAATCTCTTTTTTTTGCGTCATATATATATGTTCCTTTGAGCGAGTCCATATATTCCATGGCAGCAGCAAGAAATCCATTTGCCTTCAGTGGTTGAATTTCGTTTTGCATATGGGGCTTCTCCAGCTAGTAATTAGAGACATTTGGCTTTCGCCAAAATGTTGTGCGAAGGCGTAGCGATTCCGGTAACAGGTGATAGGACATACCCAGAGAAACGGCAAGAATAGCGGACCCTATGGAAAACTCTAAGACGATGGGCGGTGCGGCAAACGCCACGAGCGTGGCGGCAATGACGGGGATCAAGGTGAGGCCGATGGCCCGCCCGTAGGTTTTGGTGGTCCCGGTGGCCGCGAAACAAAAAATGGCGTCTGCACTGCTCCGTAGCGCCCAAGCCAGCGCCGCGCCCACGATACCCAGCCATGCGATCAGTGCCCAGAGAATGAGCAGAAAAGGTAGGAGCTCCGCCAGATAAAACTTGGTCATGAGGTCGGGGCGCCCTTGGGCGGGCATATAGGCGTAAGGGATATAGGCAGGGCCATTGATCCAGATACCGAGCAGCAGAATGATGGCCACCGGCGCCATCTTTGCTGCGAGGTCCGCGCCGATCCAGAGGATAAGGAAGGGGTGCATGAGCAGGATGGCGAGGACGATGAAAGGGGTCTGGATGGCGGTGAGGGCGGTGACAGCTTGGCGCAAGAGCCCTTTGGCGTCTTCCCCTTGTGCCTGCGAAAAACGGGGGAAAAGGGTGGTGCTGAGGGCGTAGGGCAGATAGGTAAGGCGTTGGGTAAGGTTAAAGGGAACTGTGTAGGCGGTGACGGCAGCGGCACCGAGCCGGGCGCCGATGATGAGGCGATCAACAATGGTAAGCAGCGGAATGACGGCCCCGGAAACGCTGATCCAGCCACCAAAGCGCAGCAAGGGGCCAATCTCTGAGCGATGCAGGGCGGGCCACCCCACAAAGGGTAGCCTGCGGGCGGTCAACCAGAACATGACTAGCACTCCCACCAGGCGTCCGGCGAGGGCGGCGGCGATGAGCGCGGCGATGCTGCCATTGCCGAGGGCAACGCTAAGGAGCGGGAAGGTCTGGAGGCCGATGACGCCGATAATCTGGCTGGCATTGAGCGAAAGGAAGGCCTGACGCGCTTCGAGAGTGCCCGCCAGTACGGAGATAAGGGCTATCAAGGGAACGATGGCTGCGAGCCAGGGAATGGCCTTCCGGGCCTCGCCGCGCAGTGCGGTCGGGATCTGAAATATTTCCGCAAAGAGCCAGTGGCCGAGAAAATAGAGAATGATCCCGCCCAATACGCCCATGCCCGCGCTGAGAAGGAAGGCGGTCCAGAAGGTGCGGTTGCGTTCTTCGCTGCTTTCCTGACGGGCGACCCGCTGCGCCACGGCACGCCCGAGCCCGAGGTCAAAGGCGCCAAAATAGCCGAGCAGGGTGAAGGCGAGAAGCAGAACGCCGTAACGGACTTCACCAATCCAGCGCAGATACAGAGGGACCGTGGCCAGCGAAACCACAGTGGGGATGAGCAGGCCCGCCAGATTGATGAGGGTGGAGCGGGCGATACGGGGGTGGGGGGCGGTCATGTCAGGGGCTTTGCCGTGCCATGGCCACATGGGCTGTCTGTTTCCTGGCCGAGGCTTTCCGCCGCACTCTGGCAGATTTGGGCGATTTGTTCGGGGCTGAGGCGCATGGGTTCAATCCACCCACAGCCCGGCGAGGGAAAGAGGGATGGAGGCGAAGGGGCGTTCGTAGCGCGCGAGGCGCTCGGCGGTGGTCATGCCGCCCCCCTCCCGGCATCGAGGCCGGATGCGCCGAGGCCGTCCACTTCCCGGCGCAGGGCGGCGATTTCCGCCTGGAGGGCGTCGTATTCGGCCATTTTCCGGTGCAGGAAGCGGACGGTGACGCGGGCTTTTTCCTGGACGCCTTCCGGTGTCAGCAGGTAGGCGTAGACGCCCTTGTTCGGGTTGCCACGGAAATTTCCCATCTTGACCAAGCCTTTGTCTACAAGGGCCTTGAGGCAATAATTGGTCTTGCCCAGGCTCACGCCCATGGCGGCGGCCAACTCGCGCTGGGTGCTCTCGGGGTGCTCGGTGAGGAGCTTGAGTAAATGGTAGCGTGTGGCGTCGTCGAGCATGGTCTTGTTCAGGCGGTGAACTTACGGGTAGGTTAGGGGCTAGGGATGGGGGTGTCAAGGCGTACGGCCTGAGCATCCGCGGGGCCGTTATGCCGGTTGTTTGCGGAGCGCGTTTAG
>JAQUAH010000148.1 GCA_028687345.1 Candidatus Omnitrophota bacterium
CGCTTGTATCTACCCCCCGAGGCATCGTCACAGACAAAGAGGCGCGTGAATCAGGAACCGGCGGAGAATTGATAGGATATATCTGGTAAAGGAAGAAAGAATGTCAAGAATAGGGAAAAAACCTGTAAATATCCCAAAGGAAGTAAAGATAGAGGTTAAAGACGGCTCTATCATCGTAGAAGGCCCCAAAGGAAAACTGAGTAAGCCTTTGTCGAGCAGTATTACCGTAGAAATCAAAGAGGGGCAACTTTTGGTTAAGCGCGCAAGCGATACGAAGGTGGATAAATCACTGCATGGGCTTTATCGCGCAGTTATAGCAAATATGATTAAGGGCGTTACAGAGGGGTATGGCAAGGACTTAGAAATCATCGGGGTTGGTTACAAAGCCCAGGTTCAAGGAAAAACCCTGAATATGCAGTTAGGTTTTTCTCACCCTGTAAACTTTCTAATACCGGAAGGAATAAAGATAGAAACACCTAAACCGACTCAAGTTGCCATAAGGGGTATTGATAAGGAACTGGTAGGCGAAGTTGCCGCTGAAATACGCTCTCTTCGGCCACCAGAGCCGTATCAGGGCAAAGGCGTAAGATACCTTGGCGAATACATAAAGAAGAAGGTCGGTAAGGCACAAGCAACTACTAAATAGTATGAATAAAAAAAGAGAAACCAGGTTAAAGAGGCATCGCCGGATCAGAATGAGGATGCAGGGGGTCACTGAAAAACCCCGCTTAATCTTCCACCGTAGTTTAAATAACCTAAGTGCTACTGTTGTGGACGATACTCAAAATAAAGTACTCTTTTCTTTTTCTACGCTGAATAAAGAAATAAAAGAAAAGATGCCTTCATTTGGAAACATAAAAGCAGCACAATTCTTTGGAGAAGTTTTTGCCCAAAAAGCAAAGGAAAAGGGGATAAGCAAGATTGTTTTTGACCGCGCTGGCTATTTATATCACGGCAGGGTAAAGGCCTTTGCAGAGGCATTGAGAAAACAAGGATTAGAGTTTTAATTTAAGGAAAGACCAAAATGCGAGAGTTAAATATTGAGCAACAGCCAGAGTTAATCGAAAAGGTAGTTACCATAAACAGGGTGGCAAAGGTTACCAAGGGCGGAAAGAAACTGCATTTCAGTGCATTGGTGGTAGTGGGTGATACTAAAGGCAGAGTGGGTTTTGCCTTAGAAAAAGCCAATGAGGTCGCTGATGCGATACGCAAGAGCCTTGCCAAAGCAAAGAAGAGCCTCATTAAAATACCCTTGGAAGGCTCCACTATTCCCCATGAAATAATCGGCGAATTTGGGGCAGCAAAGGTACTTTTGAAACCTGCTTCTGAAGGGACAGGCGTAATTGCTGCAGGCCCTGTAAGGGCAATCTGCGAATCTGCCGGCATAAAAGATATTTTAACTAAATGCCTTAAATCCAATAATCCCATTAATGTAATCAAGGCAACTATGGAAGGCCTAAAGAACTTGAAGGTAAGCCAATGAAGAAAGTAATCAGACAGAAAAAAGTAACCAAAACTACTTTAAAGTTGAAGAAACCTCTAAAGGCCAGCCGTAAAAAGGCTGAAGAGAAACCAGCGGTTGAAAAGATCGGGATTCACAACCTAAAAGTTCCCGCAGGTGCCCATAAACGAAAAAGAATCCTGGGCAGGGGCCCGAGTTCCGGACACGGAAAAACTTCTACAAGGGGCAGCAAAGGCCAGACTTCACGCGCAGGAAGGCATTTCTATCTGGGGTTCGAAGGGGGGCAGACACCTATAATCCGCAGGATTCCTAAACGTGGATTTACCAGCCGGTCTAAGAAAATATACCAGATTGTAAACTTAGATGATTTGAACAGGATAAAGGAAACAAACATTGCGCCGGATTTACTGGAGCAAAAAGGTATAATTAAAGACAAGACTAAACTGGTAAAGATTTTGGGGGACGGGGAGCTCAAAAATGCAATTACTATTTCGGCGCACGCCTTTTCCAAAAAGGCACAAGAGAAGATTACAAAGTCAGGCGGCAAGCTCGAGGTAATAAATGTTTAGCGCGCTGGTCAATTCATTCAGGATACCTGATCTAAAAAGAAGGTTAATCGTTACGGGGATGTTGATTGCCGTATACCGTATCGGCTGCTATGTCCCCACGCCCGGCATTGACGGCGCTGCATTAGCTGAATTCTTTAATCGTATTGCCAAGACCCAAGGCGGAACAGTCTTCGGTATCATTAATATGTTTTCCGGAGGCGCAATGGAAAGACTTACCATCTTTGCCTTGGGGATTATGCCTTATATTTCCTCATCAATTATCCTGCAACTTTTAACTGCGGTTATACCGGCGCTGGAAAAAATAGCCAAGGAAGGAAAGAGCGGATACGAAAGGATAAACCAATACACGCGCTACGGGACAGTGGCCCTATCAATAATCCAGTCATTTTTTATTGCACTCTGGCTTGAGGACCCTGCGCGTTTTGAAGGGCTGAAGATAGTAATGAATCCGGGATGGGGTTTTCGCATCCTTACGGTACTTACTTTAACCACGGGAACGATATTTATTATGTGGTTAGGCGAACAGATACAGGAAAGGGGCATAGGTAACGGCATATCTCTGGTTATCACCGCAGGGATTATTTCCAGAATCCCGGCGGCAATGCACCAGTTATTTATCCTGCTTTCTCCGTTTGCTCCCTCTCGCCGGCAAATTCAGCCTTTTACTCTTTTGATTATGGCGATCCTTTTGGTAGTCGTAGTTTTTGCGGTAATAATGATTACGCAGGGCCAGAGAAAAATCCCTGTTCAGTATGCGCGTAGAATCGTAGGCAGGAAAATTTATGGCGGGCAGAGTACTTATATCCCCTTAAAAGTAGATACTGCCGGCGTAATTGCGATTATCTTTGCCCAGTCAATAATCCTTTTTCCTGCGACACTTGCTTCATTCATCCCTAACCCGGCTTTTCAAAGACTGGCGCAGGGTTTAATCAGGGGCCATCTGCTTTATACGGGCTTGTATGCAGTACTGATTATTTTCTTTTGCTATTTTTATACTGCAATTGTATTTAATCCGATTGATTTGTCCGAAAATATGAAAAAATACGGCGGTTTTATACCGGGCATACGGCCCGGAGCGCCTACGGCAGAATTCTTAGATTATGTCATGACTAGGATTACTTTAGCCGGTGCAACGTTCATTGCCGTTATTGCCATATTTCCTGATTTTGTTATGGCTTGGCTCAAAGTTCCTTATTTAGTTGCTTCTTTCTTTGGCGGCACAGGTATATTGATTATCGTAGGTGTAATGTTAGATACTCTAAAACAGATTGAATCGCATCTTTTGACACATCATTATGAAGGTTTTATTAAGGGATCCCATATGAAGGGACGGAGATAATGCGTATTATTTTGTTAGGCCCTCCAGGTGCGGGTAAAGGTACACAGGCTAAAGTGTTGGCGCAGGAACTTCGCGTTGCTCACATATCTACCGGA
>JAQUAH010000031.1 GCA_028687345.1 Candidatus Omnitrophota bacterium
GGGAAGCAACAAATACGGCTGGTCCGAAGCCAGGCGCCCATTAATATCTTCCTGGACCAAAGCAGCTGCCAATGCTGCCCGTAAGGCATCATCAGAACTCCAGCGTGTAGGCACCACAAACTTCCTTTTCCTGCTGAATCTTTCAACGGTAAATTTCTCCTCCCATCCATGCCGTGTAAGAGCAAGCTCCATCGTCTGTAGTTCAGGTTCAGCTATAAGTTGACTGGCCGCCTGAACCTTGAGCTCATTAATATCTTCGCCAGTCAATCTGGTTTCTGGCGTGTCACCCAAATAAGCGCCTGGTTCAGCGTTTTGAAGCGCTTCAGTAAGTTTTCCTGGCGCAATAGCCCAATGCGCCAAAGCCAGTGCTGGTTCTAATTTTGTCCTTAAACAACCTGAGAATAATCCGTTTCCATTTTCAAATATTTCACTACCCCAGGCAGGCAAATCAAACTCTAAAGCCTGTCCGTCTAAACTTATTTTTACATGGTTCTGCCAAGACGCATAATTTACTACGACAATTGCCCTCCGGCCTTCAAATTCGCGCAAAAATCCAATCACGTTTGGATTTGCCTCCAATTCGCCTTCAAACAATCTAAAATCACCATTTTTGAAAACATCTCCCGCCGTAATTCTTCCTAATTGGTGGTAGAAACTCATCACCTCCGGATCATCTTTTTCTTCAGGGCCGCATATACAATTTGCACTTGGCATAAACTGCGACCATCCCCTATCCTGCCCCTGATATATGAGCGAGGCACCGGGAAAGGTAAAAAGTAAAACTGCGGCAGCAAGGGCCGCATCTTTTCCCAAGGTCTTCATAATTCTTTCCAGAATATCGTGATTTTCCAAATACTTCAGTAAATTAAACCTGCCTCTATTTTGAATAGCCCCGAAACACCACTTTAGCTTATTAATATCGCGCTTGCGTAATGCCTCATTAAAACAAGCTTCATAATAAAAATCAAAACCCAAGTTAAAGATAACGTCTCCGGAACCTTCATAAGATTCGGCAAGCAGAACTATCCCCGGATAAGCTTTCTTTAATTCAGCATTCATCTTTGGCCAAAAGTCTTTAAGCGCATTAAAGCTTAAGGATACCATGTCAAAACGTATCCCTCCGCCGTTTGTTAAATCAGCGGCCTTTAATATAATTTCCCTAAGGAATGCCTGTGTTTCGGAATTATAGTGGTTGAATCCAATTGTATCTACCCAGGGTTTTCCATCGGGATCTATGGCGTGACTAAATACTCCTTCAGGAGAGTCTCCAAAGGCTGGGTGCCGAAAGAAATAGTATCCATTACCAGAAATCTCAGCGGTTAATTCATGTCCAGGCGCAAGATTTCTTCTTATATCCTCATGGGGCCTGTTAAACAATTGAGGGCGCGCTAAAGCTAAAGGAGTATCTGCTGCCATTGCATTTGTTACGATATCAAGGAAAACTGTTAATCCCAATTTATTGGCGCGTGCCACTAAGTCTCTAAGCGCCTTTTCTCCTCCGAGGTTTTCATCTACTTCATAGCTAGACACTGCATAGGAGCTGGCAATGCGTTTCTGCTCTGGCTTATTTCGCTTTCCCCAATATTCATTTAACCTGCGAGAGTAATCACTTTTTTCCCAGACACCCATGAGCCAGATTCCGTCATAGCCGTCCTCTTTCAATTTACCTAATTGTTCATTGGTAATTTTGCTAAAATCTCCGACCAAAGGCATATTAAACTCATATAATCGGGGATAACGAGGGTTTAGTTGCGAAGGCCCCCGTTTCCCGTTCGGATTGGAAACAGTTTCTGCTTTTTCTATGGCGGCATCTGCATCGTCTACGGTTTCTCCGCCACTAAAAATCGCAAATTTTCCATCTTTTCTTCGCTTGGCAATTATTGTGTGATTGCTTCGCATGCGAATCATGTCCCGATTACCAGGCATGTATTCCCATTCATCAGCATCAACCTGGCTTCCGCCATCGAAATATTCATTCTTAATTTGAATTTCTTCCTCTGCTTCACTGTTCATCTTCCGTGAATCTTCCTGCTGATATTTAGCTAAAAGAATTAGGGTTGCATTGAGATAAAAATCTATGCTTCTAGAAAAATGGCCTTCTGGCAAACCTGCCTCAGTTACCAATCTAAGCACCTGTGCAAACTTTGTCTCATCAAATCCTCGGGCATCATATAGTTCTGCTACATCAATCCCTCTTTTTTGCCAATGAAGATATATTTTATAAATGCTGCTGATGTAAACAACCTGATATCCTAAGCCGAACAAAACGCCTTCAAGATTTGCTGCGTTAAGCAATGCATACCCGCTATCTCTTTGTCCTGCTTCCTTCAGTAAATCTGCAAAGGCGAAAAGTGCAGATTGACAAATAAGAAGCTCGCCAAAACGCTTGCCTAAATCAAGACCGAGAGCAAAATAGTGTAATCGTAATGCATAATAGGTGCTGATTAATCGTATTTTGTAGCCTAGGCCCACGAGCAAAACCTCCAGATGCGCTGCTTTAAGTAAGCCAAATGTGCTATCTTTCTCTTTGGCTTCTTCAAGCAGCCGCATGAAAGCCAACAGCTCTGGCTGCTGCTGGCGCAGCTCGCCAAAACGCTTGCCTAAATCAAGACCCAGTGTTAAGTAGTGTTGATATAGCTTGTAACTCACATTTATGTATTGGCATTTGAATCCAAGGGCAACGAGAACGCCTTCCAAATCTCTGTCATTAAGCAATTTGAAATCGGGGTCTTTTTGTCTTGCTTCGTTCAATAAGTCAATGAATGCCGGAAATTCAGGTTTCTGCTGCATAAGTTCTGCAAAGCGATTTCCTAAATGAAAACCGAACTTGAGGTAATGGCAGTAGAGTCTGTAGTAGCTGCTGATATGTCCGACTTCATATCCGAAATTAGACAGGGCTCCCTGAATATTCCCGGGCATTACCTCTCCATAAAGGTCCAGGCGTTCTTTTACTTTACAGAAAGCCAAGAGAGATTTTGAAGATTGCTTCGGGAGTTCCTCTTGAAAAAGCATCCCTGCCCACATCCTATGCGCCTGATTAAAACTACGGGTATCAAATTTTTTGTCTTGGCGTACATTGCCCCGGCAGAGTCTCTCCTGTGCTTCTAATTCAAGCAAAAATTTCTTACGAATATAATCATCCTTTGTACTTCTGATGCCATAACGTAGACAAAGTCTGCCTTCCTTATCAGGATAAGTCACCCAATATGCAAATGGCCGATTATCTTGCCAATATCGAATCACTGCAAATCTTTCTCTTTGAGGTAAAAAGTTAAATACCATCTGATGTCTTTCGGCACCTATGACAAAAGGCGGCAGTTGAGAAAGCTCGATACTTGCCTCAGTTCTTACGTGTCTCTGTGAACTGCTCTCGGCATCGGCGTTGCGGCCGCAGCCGGCTTGTATTGGTTGCATGCGGTGCTCAAGAGCTACTAAAGAAAATTCCTGCATTGAAAGAAGATGCGTTTCCAAGAAAGAAGTATGTGCATAATTATATTCTTCGGTATCAAGGCCGAGCTTTTCCAAAAATCCCTTTATCCTGCGATGCTCGAGGTCAACAAGTAAAATAACTGACGGCTCATCTGTTCTGCGCAACCTGAGCGCTTCTTCATATAACTGAAGAAGCGGAGGATTAGCTTCAGCGTTTAGTAAAAGGTGGAAATCCCTCAGAAATGAGGGAAGTATTGATAAGAATCTTAACTCAGTACGATAGGCAATTACTTCGGTGTTAACTAAGGAAGAGTCATCATTTCCGAGTTCCCAATAAACTCCGGGTGCTGATGATATAAGAATCTCTGCTGCCTCGTGGAGCAGCTTTGCTGCAAGAAAGGCAAAAAGTGCGCGGCGCTCAGGAGGGCTGCGCGCCCCTAAACTTGCAGGTTCAAAAAGCCAGCGAAAATCACTATTTATCAGAATGTAAAATTTACCAAAAACGTCTAATTGCGCTCGTGAGGTACCTGGCAAATTATCAGCCCAACAGATGCGTCTATGCTGCCTTAACTCATTGAGTACATTGACTAAGGCTTCCTTGCCATTGAAATCTTCATTTTCAATTAACATAAGTGTGTAGGTTAGTATCTGTCTTTCCAGGGGGTCTCGGATATCGCGCCTTGGGTCAAATAACTGGATTGGCCCGGATAAACGCCGGGCAATGTGTGCCGGGCAACCTCTAAAGTCAGCAGGTGAAATCCCGGCTGAATCGCGGCCATTCCGAGAAACACCGGCATTCTCTTCTTCTTTAAGGTCTAATACATAGAAAAGCTCATACTGACTAGCAGGTTTACACTTGGCTGCATCACCTACTCTGCCAGTGCTGGTTGCAATTAAGTTCTCTGGGGTTGGAGCTTTTCTGAACCTAAGCTTATCATCAACTTTTGCTGCTTCTAAGTCCTCGCCGAATTCAGCCTCTCCTACGAGTATCTCTAGCGCTACTGCCGCCACAAACATAGCAGCTGTTGCCTCTGGGATTTTTTCTTCCGGCGTGCCTTCTCTTATTGCCACACGGAAACTAACTTGCTTTCCTTGGGTAATAGTTAATGAAAGAATCGGCATGGGGTTAATTAATTCTACTTCTTCATTTTCATACCTCATGGTAATATGCAGCATTTTAAAATCCTGCTGTGCTATTAAATTCAAAGTCTGCATAGTTGGCCGCATATGATAGCCGCTCGGAGGCTTAATCTCTAATAATTTTGTCTCTACTGCGCGGGGTTTTTCAAATGGCAAAGCTTGAATTAAAGTTGCTAATTCTTGTATTTGTAGTCCGCATGTTGGCTGGCCTGCTTCAATAACAGCAGCCGCAGCTCGTTCTGCTTCAATAGCTACAGCCGGCTTCGAACTTGACATCCTGCGCTCCCTTTGCACTGCTAACTCTGCAGCCACCTTCTCCTGGTAAGCCCTCCATGAATGCGGCCTGATTATTCTCTCCATGAAATGACGGCGCCTAATCATCTTGGCGGTAGTCCTATGATAATCTCGCAAAAATCCAAGAGGGTTAAGTAAATTCCGCCATGCCTGAAAACAGGCCCGTGGGCTAAAAGGATTAACGAGATCGCGCCAGCTGCGGTACGCCGGTATGTGCGGCGCAAGAAAATCCAATAACCCCCAGAAAATTATGCCGCTTAAAGGCCGTACTGAACGCGCTGCCTGGTCAAGCCTTGCCCGGTCTAACTCTAATGTCTTTAGCTTGCGGACAGAATCACCGAGGCTTCGCTCAAATTTCCTTCCCTCTAAAATCAGGGTAGATTTTCCGGAGGCGATATCATAACGTTTTATTCCTTCTGCCTGGCTCACCATAAGTAAATAGCCCTGATTGCCGCCAAGCCCGATTACTCCTTTAGCAATATCAACTTGCACTTGCGCTGGGCTGTTGTTAACCAACAATAAAAGAGGCTTTGAGGTAATTACGCTTAAGCGATAAAGCACTTCAGGGGCTATTTCTGCAAGCGAATCTATAGGCGAACCGCTTGCAAGTATTCCATGCAGATAGGGGTCATTGGCTAAAGTATTGTCGTTAACATTTCTGAGATGTTCTTCAATCGTATGAATAAAATCAATTGTCCGTTCATCAAGGTCACCTAAAGGAAAGGCTAAACTTGCTCCTCCGCTCATATAAACCAAACCATTGTCTATGGCTATTAGGCGCGCTTCCTTGCGCATGCGCCTATAAATGCGGTCAATAGGCAGATTACTTAGAAAACTTTCCTGCCAAACTTCTTCAGAAACACCTGAGTCCGCTACCCCGCAGGCTTTAAATAGGGGTTGAAATCTTGAATCCTTTTGTATTCTTTTCAAAGCATCCCTATCTCCCATCTTTGCCATTATAATGAGCCACTCTGTCAAGCCGGTAAGACGCCTAACTTTGAGACCTCGCGGAAGCCTTCTTGATACTCTTCTATTTGTCAACGGCTCAAAGCCCCAGGATACCCTGGCGAACTCCAGTGGGTCTTCTAACGGCTCCTCTAATGGTTCCCCGGGCCTTTCTGAAGAGAACCAGTCTCCGACTAAATATACAGTGTCATGTCCGTTGAAATCCAGTAATGACCTGACGTAAGAAACAGGGTGGAAAATCTTTTGACGAAAGCCTTTATTCGCAACTTTAGCAGCACGTTCTCTACTTCTGTTTTCGCTGTTATATAGCCGTACTAAGAGTTCCCAAACCCTGCAATATCCATCAGTATCAGAAGCAGCGAATTGTATGGGAAGGCTTCCGCGCTTAATTCCATTTAACAAGGTATCAAATTCAGCAATGCGTCTCCTGCGTTCCCTGCTCAACTTCACTTTGCGTTGGCTAAGACCTCTAAAACGCCCTTCTCCTTCGCTTAATCTTTCAACAAAAACATTTAACCCTAACCAGTCAAATATGTATTCGTCATATTGCGTGCTCACCCGCTGGAAACGCCTGGAGGGACTGGTCACAAGCCTCATCTGCGGCTCAGGAGTAACCAATGCAGCCTGGGTAGTAAATTTATATGCGGGGCTCTCTCGGTCTTTTGTTGCACGCGTAGCTATAACTAACAGCCCGCACAAATGAAGAACTTTACTAAAACAAGTAGCAATTTTTGTAGTATTAGCGTGGGGCCTCCCCGGCTGCAGTAGCTGCCCAGGGTCAATGTAAACAATCAAATCAACTATACCCTCTACACTTTCTGATGTGCCAGCTTCCTTACCGCTCAATAAAGTATGCCAATGCGGTTGATCTAACTCGCGCAAATCTCCATCATGTAATTGTATACGGGGATCTTTATCCATACCAAACCATCTAAGTACGGCTTGTCCGTGCCGCACATTCTCTTTCTCTTTATCAATACCGATAATCCTAAAGTTTAATCCCGGCCTCTGGGCTTTAAGGCGCCTTTGAAATAAATCACAAGCCAAAGGTACATAAGGAACTGTATCTAGCTGCTCAAATGCAGCCAGAACAAGCAAAAATTCTTCCTTATCTGGTTGAATAGCTACCGGGTATTCCAAGCGGTCCGTTACCCGCACTAAGCCGCGAAAATCATGGTATATTTTCCTGACTAAAGATGCTAAAGTATATTCTTCCGGCAGCATCTTATACCTATGTTCTATTGTTAACTGGTAATAATATTCTGCGTAGAGCTCCGGCAGGAAAGATTCTTGGAGCAGGGTAAAGTCTTCCTTTTGAACTGCGGGCTCAATCGGCTTGTCCCCCTTAGTAGTTCTCACACCCTTCTCTTCTTCCTGTATTATCTTGCGCCATTCTTCCTGGTATTGCCTGGCTCCTTTTAAGTCTTCGAACATATTATTTATGAAAGGAGGCACGTAGAATCCAGGTCCCTGGCGGCGCATAAGGCAGGCATTAAAAAGAAAATTTGCTAAGACCGGATGTCTGGCTATGAGCTGACGTGCAAGCAAAGCTTCATCCTTACTCAACCTTCCGCATCTTCCCTGATTAAGTGAATCAACCACCTCCTCTTGTTGAGACTCTGAAAAAATGCGTAAATAGCATCCTTCGTGGGGCTCAGATTCCGGAGTAACGCGCACATAATAAGGTTCTTCTCCTTCTTCTAAGGGTAGGCGTGCGTGTTCAAAAGGTAAATTTTGGTAAGTAGGCGAGTTATATAATTTCTCAAGATGATCAAGATAATTTAGGAGTTCAACAATTGCTTCTCTAAGCGCAACCTGCCAGGGATTGCCTTTTAGTTTATTTGCAACGGCTTTGATGAATGGTTTCAGCTCAGCCAGAGAATCTTTACTCTGATGACGAACGCTGATCATCCTTTGAATTAGTGCTATTTTCTCTGCGGTTAGATTTGAATAGTAATAGTTTACAAAAATATGGGGGAGAATAAAGGCTGGAAAGAGTAATGCACCCAATAAGATTCCGCTTGCCCCAGATAATACCAACAAGATAATCAAGGCGCAAGTTAATATACTGATATACAGCTTGTCGAGGCTGAAAGCGCTGCGGCTGTGAAACAGATGCCATAAAAATTGAAATGCTATAAAAACCGATAAGAATAATGGTGGACCATTCCCAAGCGGCAGGCCGAATGCCCAGCAGATTAAAAGACTTATTCCCCAGACAAACAATCCGGATTCAAGAAATGAGGGCAGTAAAACATGCCCCAGGAGCCTACCTGTCTTAGGCATTCCGTGCTGCGTAAACCAAGCTTGTGCCGGGTCATATATGTAACGGACAAACAACGGCCAGCGGCCACCAGCCACTTCACTTGGGGACGGCTCTGGAACTGTCTCCCGAATAATCCAAGTTGCCTGCTGAGAACTCAAATCACAAATCTCATCAGTAAGTTCCTTAACGCATCTGCCTGACTTTGTGCCTATTCTTTTAGATACTAAAGTTTCAGCTATCTCCCACCATCGCCATTGCTCATCTTCTCCAAGAGGCTCTATTTGAGAAGCAGTTTCAAGGAGCTGTCCGCGAGAAATAACCAACGGCTGGTTTAAAAGCTCTGCTAAAATACCTCTCAATAACCTTGCCGACTCCTGTAATTCTCCACTTAGTTTTAGGCGTTGCTGGTTTCCGTTGCCCGCTGCTGCTTTTGCCATTGCCTGCGCCCTGGCAAGCCCAGCCATTTTCCCGGATAAATGTTCTTTAATTACTGTTAAATGTTGGGCTATTGGGCTATTGGATAGCAAAGGTTCATTTTCGGCGATAAGTTCTGAAGCCTGACGATAAAGCTCCATGCTTAAGCCTGGTTTTGTATTCAGATTTTGTTCTGCTGTTTGACAACAATGAAGAATACGAAAGGCAACGCTGTTTGCTCTCTTACATTCTTCCCCGGTAATTACTATGGCATTTGCTGCTTTCGGATTAACTACCCGCTTTAGGTTACCGAAAACTGTCATTTCCGGAGTGCCACCTGGCAAGGCAATATATGAACGTCCATCTACAATGAGCAAAATATAGGGCATTAAAACCGGCTCCTTGCCCCAATAATCAGCTCTAACTATATCTTCGCCCTGCAATATTAAAGTAACAAAAGCCCCTGTTTGACCGTAAACCTTATATGTTTTACGGGCAAGGCTGGTGTTTCCATTTCTGCTAATCTGCAGATTCTCCACGCTCATCATTCCGTCTTCTGTCCGCGAAGAATTAAGAGCTACCCGGCCAAAAGCATCAGACTGAATCTCTCCCCGGGGATGATTTTGATTAAATACTCTCACAATTCTTGTAGCAATGATTCCCCGGCCACCCCAGGAAGATGGTTCACGAGGCAATAATGCTAAAAGCCTGCCGTCAGCCTTAACAAGAGATACATTTTGGCCTCTTGCAGGTTTAGGAGGATTTGGGATGATATATTTATGGCTACCCACACACATAATTCTGCCTGTTAAGCCTCTATCTTCTAAATACGCATACCTTCCTGACCACTCTCTTATTTGGCGAGCTGCTGCCAGCTCTTCAATTATGGGTTTAAGTTTCAACGGAACTTTCCCATTCTGCCCATCCGCTTCTGCACCTATCTCTGTTTCAGAAAGTGGTTGTGCAGAAATCAACCTAAGAATAGATAATTTAACCTGCTCTCTGTCAGGGCAAGCTAAGTTACGAGTTACTGTTGCTCCTTTTTGATGTTCAGAGATTACCTTTGCCGGCTGAGCTAATGTAACTATTCTTATATATGTATTGTATCTCAACTGAATATTTAGGTCAGGCTCTGCCTGCTTAATCTCGTAAGGCTCGTTGAGTGGCTCAGGCCAATAAACAGCCTGGACTAAGCTACCGTCTTTAGTCACCAGCGTCACCCATTCCCCCTCTTTGCCGTAAATAATAAGGTCTCCGTAAATAAGCTTTCCTTGTTTATTATCAATAAATAAGCCTTCGACGGAGTGGATGCCTCTAGCTATAATATCGTTTGCTTTTTCTGAAAAACGCAGGCTTTCCCATACTGGCCGACCATCTATATCTCTAATGACTGTCAAATTAATTTCCCGACTGCGTTTACTTCCAAAGGGAAGGATTAACTTTAAAACTCTGCCCCGGTCAGTTACCAACTTAACTGGTATGGATGCTTCCCTTTTCCCTAATCTTTGTAAAATCATTCTCTTCTGCTCTGGGCTCAATTGCATTAATATATCAACCCTTCTTTCATTAAACTTTAAAAATATATTATACGATTCACCTTTTTTTCTTTCTGAAATATATAAAGAGGCTTCTTCAACAACAGTAAAGCGCCCATCGCTAAGCTTACAAACTTTTACTCCTTGAATCAATTTATCTAATACGGGCTGCCATCCGCAAGCTACGCCATTATTTCCAACGATGTCGGACTTTATCTGTCTTTTATCCAGAGGCTGGCATTTTAATGCATCCATCATTACCCTGGCAAGCTGTTGTTCTGCATCATCTTTACTAATAGGCTGAGGCTCTGCCTCTGTGCAACCATAGGCCAAAGCTTGAGCCTGCGCATAAAAGATTTCTATTCCTAAGGGCGGGGTATCTGAATTATCCATTAAGTTCTTTAACTCTTGGCTCCGGGATGCTTTTGCTGCTTCATGATAGACAAAAAATACTAACTGAATGGGTCTGGCTTCTTTATCCAAAACATAAATCTTTACCGCTTTTCTTGGGCTTCCATTTATCCAGACACGCACAAATTCGGCCCAGAAAAGATCTCCTTGTTTAAATGGAGGGTTTTTCTCGCACACACATACCCGGGCTGTGTGTTCACGATTTACTCTTCTCCTCTTTTTTCCTGCTTGAGAACGGTCTCTTATCAAATAAATACTTCCATCAGATAACGCCACCTCCCCAAATACCGGCTGAATAAAATTACGTTGAGACGGATTCCAATGAGTAAAACAGCGATATAACATTTCTTGTCCAAGCCCGTGTATTTCACCACTGGCTAAATTTAAATTTAAATTAAAGTGATGGCTGATAATAGGTTTACCCCCCATGGTCCGAACCTGTATTAATCCTGCTCCTTTTGACGCTGCCCTGGCCGTTAACTGGGCATACTCTAACTTAGACCTTCCGGCATATCTTTGCTGCAAACCGCAGATAAGAGACATTCTTTCCGGCCAAGGCTCTTCCAGAATGTCATAGTTTCTGGCTACAGTAACACCTAACTCTTCTTCCCTATTACCTTCTTCTACCTTACATTTGACCGCCAGGGGGTCTTTTGCCCTAATCGCTCCGGTAACTAATAAAGTTGGTAAAATGTGTCTTCCGCCGTTTTGTCTATTGTCCGGTACCAACATTCCTCTAATCCGATACCCTCCTTGTTTTCCTCTTGCCCTGGGTTTCTCATAATATCCCAAAGCCACAAACGGCCCATCAGGATTAAAACGGCAATACAACATCTTCCGTTCAGTGCCTGGACGTTGGCGTGCATATAAAAGCACCTCAACATCCTTTAAATCCTTAGCTAAAGTAAAGGCCATTATCTTTTTGTCAACACCGGAATTAAATTTAATTTCTCCGTAATTATTAGTTACTCTCTGAAGCATAGCTGGCCTAGGCCTTAGCTCATTATTAATTCCGTTAAGCCAACGGCCAAACTGCTCGGCAAGAGTAATTATCCGGCCTTCTTCTTCATTATAATAAAAACTCTCAACATAGTGAAAGTCATCCCCGGGCCGATAAATAGTAAGCCTGATTCTGTCGCCTTCTATTGCAGGTTTAACTTTAACCTCTTTACCGGCAAGTTCCTTATTTTTAGTTTTATATCTTAAACTGTTTCCCCCAGGCAAATCAGCAAATGTTAATTCTATTTCCGGGCCAGGGCTAAAACGGGTAAACACACAATCAATTTGAGCAATCCCCGATAGCAATATCTGCCTCTGTTCATCTGTCCTAGGCAAACTATAATATCTGGTGATTAACCTAGTGAGCCCTTGCCATCGCTTCTCTTCTCCATCAAGTTCGGCAGCGTCTTGCGCATATCTTTGCACTTGCTGTTTCAGCTCAGCGTTGCGCCTATTTTGTTGTTCGACTTCACTTTTTGCTGTAACTTCTTCATAAAGATACGGCTCACAGATAAGGACAGGAGCGCGAATGAGCCACTTTTGGTTTTGGTAAAGTTGATTAACCATTTGTTCAACCCAGCCTGTGGCATCCTGTTCATTTTGAATAGTGGTTAAATACTGAAGAAAGGAGGGAAAGTCTTCATAACTTAAGAGATGGGGATAATCCTGATAATTCGCAACAAGGCCAAACTTAAGGGTAGCTGCATTTAAGGCCGTGACTCTCTGTTTTACTTCTTCTGACTCAAGCAAAAGAAGCCTTAAAAATCCGTTCCTGTCTGCCTGCGGATAAATACCTAATTCTCTTACTGCAAATTTTAACCTGGAAAGCAAAGCCTCATGGGGTACCTGCGCAAGAGGTATGCCGCTTATGTCATCCTCTTCTACAAAAACATCCCCTATTTTTCTTAATTTTGCAACCTTAACTATCTCTTCTAACCTTTGGTTCTCTTCTTCCGGGAATCCTAAACTTGCGCCGGTTTCGTGGGCTAAGGACGGAATGAGTTCTGGGTGAGTGGGGTCTGAGATATCTTGCGCTACAAGCATCCATCTGCCTTGATTATCTGTATGGACTGTGCTAAAGATATCTTCAAATACATCTTCTTTAGGAACTTCTCTGATTCTATGGCCGTCTAAAAATTCTTGTAATCTGTCTGCTTCGGTATTTTTATTGGCGAGCCTTAGCCTGCTGATAGTTTCTCTTATCGGCTGTTCTGCAATCTCTTTCCTGGCTGACAAATTGCCAAGTGTGCGTACATACGCCCTGATTTTTCTTGGTAGAGGAGTTCTGTGTCCCGGCCTGGTGCGTGCTGAGTCTGGGGATGCTGCGGCGGCTGAGAACTGCTGCCACCAAGGAATTGGTTCAGGCTTTGGCTGCAGTAAATCTTCTATCAAATCAGCCATTTTTGCTGACTTGACAGCGCCAAGCGCGCTCATACTTACAAAATCCTCCTGGCTGCGCGCTGCAGTAGGTATTGAATGTATTGATACGGGCTGAGCAAATATCTCCAGGGCAGCCAAACTCCGGTTCACTAAACCTAAGCGTTTCCTGGGCCTGATCCGTTGAGCAACGATACCACCCAGCGACGCCCAAAGGATATTCATGGTATCAAGCACCATGGCTATGGGTTCTCCGTGGAAATTCCCTCCTGAAAGAACACGTTTGCCGATAACGAGGGGGTTATCCGTAGTGCTGTTTAACTCTATGGCGATGGTAGAACGTAATCCGGGTAAAGCCTCTGCTACTGCCTGAAGCACCTGAAATTGTTTCCTGTTTAATGAAAGCGCGGCAATTCTCTCTACCATCTGTTCAAGGCGAATCAAACTAATCGCAGCATAGGCAGTTGAAAAAGAAGTTCCGTTAATTAAAGAAAGCCCTTCTTTATACGAAAGCTCTAAAGTCTTAAGCCCTGCAGCAAGCAGGGCTTCTTTAGCCGAAATGCGCTTACCTTGATAAAAGACTTCTCCGCGTCCCAGGGCAGCATTGGCTAAATGTGCCAAAGGAGCTAAATCTCCGCTTGCTCCTACGGAGCCTTCCTGCGGGACTACAGGGATAATGTCTCGGCGCAGCATTTCTATAAGATATTCAATCAAACTCCATCTTACGCCTGAATGCCCATGGAGAAAAGTATTTACGCGGATTATAAGCATAGCCCGCACCATTTCTATGGGCATTGGCTCACCTATACCTGCAGAGTGGCTTTTAAGCAAGTTTCGTTGCAGCCTGAGCTTTTCATCTTCTTTACCTAAATGATGATTAGCAAGACTGGCAACGCCGGAGTCTATGCCGTATCCCTGCTCTTTACAAGCGACCTCACGCTCAACTAAAATTTGTGTTCTGCGCGATTGGTCAATTTCAATGGTAGTTTCCGGATTAAATGCCACCTGACACAGCTGCTCAGGAGTAAGATGATTCCCGTCAAGTTTTATATGGGTTAGGGCTTCTTCTGAAGAGATTAAACCTGCTTTAGTATCTGTTGTGTCTGTCAAAGAGGGCTTTGGGATGGCTCTCAGGAATCCGCTGAATACACCCTTATGCACTAACTCTTTTATCGCCTCAATATCAGGTGTCTGCTCCCTATCTTCTGCTAACATTGGAACGCTGTTGCGGATAAGTTCATAGGCCTGCTTTGTTCCTGCGCCCAGGCACGGAAGGACAGGCTCAAAGGATTTATCAAAATAAGGCTGACTTTCATCAGGCCGCAAAGATTCTAGATATAAATCAATACCCTGCGCTGCCATAAGCAGTTCTATTGCTAAAACATTTTCTAAACAATCAAGGATTTCCTTATTTCGCCAGGCAATATCCAGGCTATTTAT
>JAQUAH010000032.1 GCA_028687345.1 Candidatus Omnitrophota bacterium
AACTACGACCGCCTCAATATCTCTATCACTGAAAATTTCAGAAGGATCGTTGGCAAACCGGCACTCTTTAGGAACCAGATTGGAAAGCCTCTTGAACGCACCTTTATTAACATCACAGACATACTCCAGTTTCACCCTGGGATGATTAACGAGATTACGAACTACATTAGGCCCCCAATGACCGATACCTAAGACCGCTACAGATAGTTTTTTTTGCAAAGACATCTTATTCTCCTAGTCTATTTTTTTAGACATTTTTATCTTGAATCCCCTGTCATCCCCTGTCTCCAGGCGCATGAACTCATTGCTTTCTCCCATGGCATTTTGCAATCTATTTTTCCATTTTAATATTTGTTCCCTATCATCGGTTACTGCATTGCCATAACCATATTCTTTATTGCTAAAATGATAATATGCACTGAAGTCTTCATTTTTGTTTTTTTGCATGTCATACAATTCACACCCGGGATAAGGAATGAATGCAGCAGCTATACTCATTGTTAAGCCTGCCTTTTTTGCCTTGATAATAAATTCTTCGGTCTCGGCAATAGTTTCTTCTGTCTCGCCCGGCAGCCCCGCGATAAAAAATCCCCTGCATTTCAGACCCGCCTGAGCAATATTGCTAATGGCCTCCAAATTAAGCTCCGGGGTATCCTTTGAATATAATTGCAGCATTTTTCTTGAGCCGCTTTCTATCCCTAAAGATATATCAACGCAACCGGATTTTTTAATTTTTTGCAGAAATTCCGGGGTACATATTCTTGCCCTTGTCTGGACACCCCATTTGATTTTCCTTTTGGAAATCTCTTCACAAAACTCATCCGCCCATTTTTTATTGAACCCAAAGGTCTCATCCTGAATCATAAAAAAATCCGTTTTGCTTTTTTTAATAATATCGTCTATTTCGGATATGACGTTTCTAACCGAGCGTATCTTAACCCCACCCCACATCTTCTTCGTGCAGCAAAACTTACAGGCAAAGGGGCAGCCGCGGCTGCATATGACAACATTTTTTTTATAACCTTCGACTAATTCTCTTGCGGGAAAGGACAATGTATCTAAATCTTCAATCCTTTCAGATCTTATAATCTGATTTTTTTCTCCGTTTAAAATCTTCTCAATGCTCCTTTCACCTTCACCGATAACAGCATAATCAGCACCTTCTGCAAGGCATCTATGCGGCAGTGCTGAAGGATGGGCTCCTCCTACAATTATTTTTGCTTCCGGGGTTTCTTTTTTTATATCCCCAATAATCTTTTTTACGATAGGCCATTGCGGAGTTACCGATGTTATGCCGTAATATCTATGCTGTCCTGGTATAGCCGCATTATTTTTTCCTGCTAAGTCTATAAAATCCATCGGGTATTTTAAAGTTTCTCTTATATAACTTGCTAAATACAATATCCCTAAAGGCATTGAAGATTTATCGTCAATAAGCCAGGGGCTGGGAGGATTTATTAGCAAAATAGAATCATTCATGCAGTTTTTTCTCCTTGATAAGAAGAAATTTGGAAATTAATAGAGTCCTGTTGTTATTAATTAACATCGTTTAAATAAACACTCCAAATATTTTCTGGGTGAACTTTCATTAAAGAATGCTTCTTTGCTGGAAATTAATTTATACGGCTTAGGAAATGGATATTTTAATATTTCCACATCCGTCTCGTCTTTTTTTGAGTTTCTATTCATCAAATATAAGTAAGCGATCTTTAACCTTTCTATATTGTTAAAATAGAAATTGAGGTTTCCTAAGGTCATATGCTGAAAACTTAAGATATTAATAAATAAGTCGGCACTAAAATCGTAAGTTTGCAACATCCAGGGAGGCAATAAAAAGACCTTGTTTATTCCATTGCTCCTTTCATAATTCTTTTCTGATAAAACGACTTCCGTATGGCAACCATTATTTTTTAGATAATAAAAACTCAAAGCTAAATTTTCCGGCAAATCGAGCAGGTAATAATTTTTTATATTTAAAGAGGAAGATGTCATCAGCTTCAAAGCCAAACTCCCAAAACCACCCCCTATTTCGAAAATATTAGCCATATCAAGACTCTCGCTGTTTTTTATTCTATTAACCGCTTCGCAATAATAGTAATTACGAATTGACAGCTCAGTTAAATAAGCCTTTGCGGCTCGATAATAACATGGATTGCCTATCAAATTATCCGTTAATTCGGTAAACTTAATCCTCTTATAGGAATTAAGTTTGTGTAACTTTTTTATGATATATATGATACCCGACATTTTTTGCCTCAGGGGAATACCTGATAACCATGGTTTTTCTCTCTGGGTAGGCGCATCGGGAAAACTAATTGTTCCGCTTGAAAGTGGTGTCCTTCTAAAATTCGACAAATTACTTTCATTAAGATTTTCTCCGAAATAATCTACTTTCCACTGCTCTATGGGTGAATATTTCCATGAGTCAGGATTTTTTCGGCCTTCTTCCTTCAGGAGATAATATAGGCTGATTGTCTCTTTCTCATACATTGGTAGCTTCGCTCCTAATTGCCCTCATGATTATTTATCAACTTTCTAACAAGCTGCAAATTATTCGTTATCCCGTCTTTATTTCTCTCCACGATCTCCCTGCATTTATTTCTCAAGGCAAGGCATAGGTCGCTATCTCTTTGCAATGTAGCCAATCCATCGCAAAGCTCCTGTGCGGTTTCAATCTGCAAACCATTCCAGATATACTTTAATTCGTCAATAATATTTCGCCATTTATTCATATGTTTTCCAAAGAAAATCGGTTGTTGATGGAGAAGCGGTTCTACTATATTTTGGCCTAAAGCAAACTTGTCCCGCGGGAATATGCTATTCCCGATGAATATAACAGAGGCGATAGCATACAGGCGGCTTAACTCACCGAAAGTATCCACAAGAATAATTTCATCTTTTAGAACCGGCCATAAATTAAGCTCGGTCCATTTGATAAAATCCAGCTGCATTCTTCTTAAGGTGTTTTCCATGTTTGAAACGGCATTCATATATCTGGGCACAAGAATTAATCTTATGTTTGGTATAATCCTTTTTGCCCTGCTATACCCTTCCAGGATAATATCTTCCTCTCTAAGGTGAATACTTCCCGCTACAAAAACATAATCATCCGGATGTAAATTTAATTTTTCCCTAAGCCTCTGTTTTTCTTCTTCTGAGATACGGATATAATTTTCATCATACTTCATATTCCCGGTTACCTTGACCTTATCCGGCGTGGCTCCGATACTAAGGTACGCCTGTTTGTCTCTTTCTTCAGTAACGCCTATAAAATCAAAATAGCGATGAAAGCCATAAACCAGGGGCCTTGCCCAGTAATCAGAACGATAATAGCTATTTGCCATGGCCGCGCTTATCAGAATAGTCTTAATACCCAATTTCTTAGCTTCTTTGAGTATCACCGGGAACCTTACCTGATCAATTACAATGAGCAACTCCGGACGGATCGCCTTCAAGGCTTTTCTCATGACAAAAGATATATCCCAGGGAATATCAAATATAAAATCAAGGGCCTGCAGGTTGCTGGCAAATTTAAAAGAATCAACATTATTCGTTGAAAGAATAAGATTGTAGCCGGGGAATTCAGACTTTATTAACCCGGTAAAGGTATAAATCTGCGTAACCTCTCCGCCGCCTAAGGCGTCTATCCAAATAGTTTTTCTGTTTTTGGCCATACGAAGGAGTTCTTTCGGGAAAAAAGCCCATTTATTCCAGAAATATTGTTTCCAGTAAGGGTCTTTGCCAAAAACTACTCTTTTAAAAAATGTAACCGGAGTAATCGCAAATACTCTTAAGTTATATTTTGCCTGTAAAAAATATTTCTTTATCATAAAAATTAACCCGATAAATACTGCTTAAATTCCGGCCTTTCCCTAAATAGTTTTTCCACTAACCAAAAATCAAATTCTGAATGGATATCAATAGTAACTTCATCATTTTCAATTATCTTGACTTTATCGCCTAAACGCCGGTTTTGTTCCGTTATGATATAGGCCCGCGTGGCAGAGGCTAACCCGGTATCTTCTCTATAAACCCGTTCTTTAAGCTGCCTGGCCATATGCCTGCCCCCTGTTATACGCACATAGTCATCTCCCTGTTTCTTCCAATAATTTTT
This sequence comes from Candidatus Omnitrophota bacterium, assembly GCA_028687345.1. GTDB lineage: Bacteria > Omnitrophota > Gorgyraeia > Gygaellales > Profunditerraquicolaceae > JAQUAH01. The sequence continues at coordinate 4,115 of JAQUAH010000032.1, forward strand.
ATAGTCTGGGTAGGCCACAAACACTGATTCCAGCGTTTCATCCTCTAAGAGCATTTTAACTGCCTGGTCAATCCATTCGCTTTTTTTAAAGAAATCGGTAAGCTGCAGATATACCAGGATATCAACAATATAACCCTCATTTTCCTTCAGCCAGAGGATTGCATGTTTCAATACGTCTTCAGTGGAACTAAAATCTGCAGCAAGTTCTTTGGGCCGTATAAAAGGAACTTCTGCGCCTGATTTGCGGGAAATATCGGCGATTTGTTCACTGTCTGTGGAAACAATTATCCTGTCTAATAATTTTGCCTTTTTTGCTACTTCAATACTATATTGAATCAATGGCTTGCCTAGAAGAGGAAGGATATTCTTGTTAGGCAACCCTTTTGAGCCGGCCCTTGCAGGAATTACTGCGACAACATTTTTATTTTTCTTAACCATGCTTTATTTTATAAAGACCTGCCTAATATTTTTGCAATTGCGTTTAATTCGCGCATTAATTTTTCAAAACTTTTGAAATCTAAAGATTGTAACGGGTCAACCCAGGCTTTTTCCGGCTGGCCGTGGACCTCAACCAATAAACCGTCAGCTCCGGCTGCTATGGCTGCCCGTGAAACTGGGGCAACGTAGCCCCTTCGAAAAGTAGCGTGGCTGGGATCAACAAATACAGGCACAGTCGGCGCATATTCCTTCAACGCAGGTATTGCCTGAATGTCAATGATTGCGCGCGAATCAATATTATGGGTATGCGCAACTGCTACTCCGCGTTCGCAAAACATAATGTCATGTTTACCCCTGGCCTCAAAATGTTCTCCCACGCCAAGCAAAGAACGCAGGCTCTCACCGTAGTGCCGTTTAATCAAAATGGGCTTATTAGATTTAGACAGGGCCTCAATCAAATCCATATTGAACATATGCCTGTAGCCTACCTGAAACACATCCACAAATTCCTGCATCATTGATATCGAATCCGCATATAGTATCTCTGAAACTACAGGCAGACCATATTTCTCTCCTGCCTCTTTCAGGAACGAAAGCCTTCTTTTGGCATTATCATATAATTCTTTCTTAGATAAAATCTTAAGCCTGTCCGGCTCAGGCAGGCCGCTACCTGCATCCGGCCTGGCCAATGGCTCACCATAAGGAAAGGTCAACGGTTTAAAAATACCGCCGCGTAGCATTGTCGCACCGCAATTTTTAATATTCTTTGCGATATCCATAATCTGCGACCGGCTTTCAACTGTACAGGGACCGGCAATAATACTTATCTTCTTATCGGATAAAGTGATATCTTTGATTTTAATATGCCTTTCATAATCCTTCCTGGCGATCAAAGGTATATTATTCTGAATATCTTTCTCTAAAATATCTTTCATGTTATTAACCTCTTTTAGTTAGATTTATTTTTGCACTTGCTCGCTTAGCCATTTATGCTCAGGGTCAGGATTACCGATCAGCTTATTGCTTGGGCCCGAAAGAAAAAATAAGTAATATAAAGTATAGCCTGGAGCGGCAACTATCTGATGGTAGCCCCAGGGCATAAACGTGACTGTGTTACTTTTAAGATAAATCAACTCATTTATGCCCCTCTGGGGAGAATAGAACCTTTCTATTCCAAACCCGTTTTTTTTGTCACACTTAAAATAATAAAGTTCTTCATGATGAGATTCAGATGGAGGGTTATCGGCCTCATGTTTATGAGCAGGGGTACCTGACCAGTTTCCCGCAGGATTAAGCGTCTCTCCCACGATAAGATTTGTGGAGCCTGCGTCCCTATCAATAATAAGGCGTACCTGCCTGAACCAATTATCTCTTCCGACCTGTTTTTCGTTAATATCCTGCGGGTATATAATCTTGAAATTAGAATCCTTATCAGAAACAGAACTACACATTGCAAGCTGAACATTCTTAGCAATTAGGCTATATCTTTTATTTTTGGGTATATAAATAGCGGTTGGTTTACCGCTAAAAACATCCGCCCTTGAACCTAAATTGCTGAAAGTCTTGCCGTCAATTTTGATATCGCAGCTTCCTTCCAAGATTACCAGGCATACTTCGTAATCTTCGGTAGAAAAATGCAGCTCACTTTCTTTCTTAAGGTTAATTATGCTAAAATCAATGATGTGGCTAAATACACCATCTTCTATCCTGGCTTTATTCAACCCTTCTTTAATGTCTATTTGAGTAAAAAAATTCATATCAGCCTTTCTACATAATTATGAAATTCTTTGGCGCAACTTTTGAAACTGGGCATTGGTAATATTTCCGCGGAAAGATAACCTTTATACTTTATCTTCTTCAATGCGGTGATTATTTCTTTAAAATTTATGTGCCCCCTGCCGGGGCAGAGGCGGTTATTGTCAGATAAGTGCACATGCGAAACAAGCCTTCCTGCTTGTGATATCGAAGCGATAAAATCTTTTTCTTCTATATTCATATGGAACGTATCCAATAAAATCCTTAAACAACTGCATTTAACCTCAGATATAAACCTCACTGCCTCTCCTACATTATTCAAAAAGGAAACCTCATATCTATTAATAGGCTCAATTACCATGGTGACCCTGTGCCTGCAGGCATAATCACAAAGCTGCCTGAAGCTCTCCAGCAGGTTCTTTCGATAAGAATCATTTTTATCCCGGATACCGTCCCCTTTTCCTCTTGCTAACCCGATAATTACCAGTGAATCAAATGCCTTGGCAATGTCTATATTACTTTTGATGCGCTTGATGGCTTTTTGGCGTATATTTTTTTTAGAAGAAGAAAGAGATAAGCCATCGTCATTAAAAATCTGCCCTGTGCCGATTGCAGCCAGCTTTAATGCGTATCGGCTCAATACCATCTCTATATTTGTTATTTTTATCTGCCGGGGATCCCTGATGCTTAATTCAATGCCGTCGTAGCCTAAATAAGAAAGCACCTTTGCTTTATTTACCCAGTCTTCCTGTGCGATAAAATTAAAACCTGTTTTTTGCAGGGAAACGGCGTATGATAATTTCATTCTAACTATTTTTTTTCCACCAGCCCGGGATTATTTTTTCTACCAATTCTAAATCATTGGTATTTCTGACTTCAAGCGAAGAACAGGGGTCATCTATCTCGACGAATCCGACCTTATCTCCCAGCCGCCTTCCTTCCCTGATAAAGACAGGGTGCGTAATACAAGCCAGCCCTACTGTCCCCAGATAAAGCGGTTCTTTTACTGAACGCGGCATAAAACCATCATCTATCCTGCTTATATGATTATCCTTATTTATCCAGCATGACCTGTATTCGGGTTTAACCGGGACTACGCTGTCTAATCCTTTTTCTATGAGCTGTTCAATCATGCTATCAATCAGGCCCTTTTTTCTAAACGGGTAGGTTACTTCCAATACCACCAGGATATCGGGAAAAATTCCAAGCTTTTCTATCGACTCCAGGGAAAATTGTAAAACTTTTTCTAAATCCACAAATTCGCTGGAAAGTTCTTTTGGCCTTAAGAAAGGTGCTTCTGCTCCCAGGGTCTTTGTCAACTCTGCAAGTTGGGAATTATCCGTAGAGATAAAAGTGCGCTTGACATATTTTGATTGTTTGCACCTTTCAATGGTATATTCGATAAGCGGACGGTCATTAAGATATTGTATATTGCCTTTCACCGGAATCAACGCAACTACATTCATATTCTGTATATCCAGCTTATTTTCTCTTGGCGATAATGACTCCAGGATTTTTACTACATTATAGCAACGCTTGGGATTATTATTCTGGTGGACACCGTGATAATGATACACGCTTGCTTCCGGCTCATAAATAATTTTATACCCGCGCTTTAAAACCTGGGCAGCCCAAACCCTATCTTCTATATTGGTGACTTTTTCATCAAATGGCACCTTCTCCCATATATCGCGCTTAATCATGCTGTTGGCATTATGGAAGAAGCTGTCTCTTATCTGTATTTTTTTATCCAACCCAAATAGATTTAATAGGTCGCGTTTATCCACATCGCTGGTAGAAGACATAGGCTCCTGGCGCCCGTATACACCTGCTGCCTGCTCATCATTAAAATTCCTCATCAAATTAGTAAGCCAGGAATTATCCACCGGTATGCAGTGCCCCGATAAAAAACATAGAAACTTTCCTTGTGAATGAGATATGCCTATATTTAAGGCCCTCCCGGGCAGATATTCTTCGATATTTACAATTTTTACATTAAATGCCTTGGCCTTGGCAACTGTGGCATCAGTGCTTTTGTTATCAACGATGATAACTTCAAAATCCTTGTAATCCTGGTTAAATATTGCTTTCAGGCACAAAGAAATCCATCTTTCTTCGTTTTTAGTCCTTACTATTATAGAAACCATTTTAATTTGTATATAACGGCGAGATACTCTGCCATTTACTTAAAAGCCATTTTTTATGCTTAAGGTACCAAGACACAGTAATCCTTAAGCCTTCTTCAAAATTCATTTTAGGGCGCCAGTTAAATCCCCGAATAACTTTCTGGGAATTCAGGCAATATCTTAAATCATGCCCTGGCCTGTCCTTGACAAAACTGATTAAACCCTCTTCCTTCTTGAGGGTTTTTAAAATCTTTCTTACCACGTCTTTATTACGCAATTCCTGGCGGCTGCCTAAATTATAAATCTCTCCCGGCCTGCCTTTTTCCATAATTTTAAGAAGCCCCTCTGCGGCATCCGCCACAAAAATCCATTCTCTTGAATTTTTGCCCCTGCCATAAACAGGGATCTTTTCATTCCGCAGTATCTTTAAAATTGAAAGTGGGATAAGTTTCTCCGGGTACTGCCATGGCCCATAATTGTTACAGGGCCTGGCTATGAGAGCAGGAAACCCGTAGGTCCTGACATAAGAACCGATAAGCAAGTCAGCGCTAGCCTTAGTAGCGGCATAGGGGCTGTTTGGCTTTAAGGGGGAGTCCTCCCTGAAACTTCCCCGCGTTATTTCTCCGTATACCTCATCAGTAGATATTTGGAGGAATTTTTTTACCTTATGTTTTCTTGATGCCTCCAGTAAAACCTGCGTGCCCCTCACATTGGCCTCAATAAAACTGGAGCATTGACGGATACTCCTATCTACGTGAGTCTCGGCTGCAAAATTCACAATAATCTCCGGTTTCTCTTTATTAAAGACCCTCTGTATTTTTGCTTCATTACATATGTCTATTTTATAAAAAACATACCTCCCCCTTATATCCGCTAACCTCTTAAGGTCTCCGGCATAACTGAGTTTATCCAAGACTATAACTCTATAGCCTTTCATCACGGCCTGCCTGACAAATTCACTGCCGATAAATCCTGCGCCGCCTGTAACTAATATTTTACATATTCTTTTACGCATTCTTCCAGGATATCCTTTATGTCTCTTGCCTTAAAACCGGTATCTTCCAGTTTTTTTGTTGAGAGGACGATATTTGTTCTTATTAAATTCAATTTATTAAAATCAATGGTCTGGTATTCAAAACCCGGGACATATTTTTTATAAGCTTCCATCAAATCCGGGTAAGACAAGGGATTTTTATTAACCACGTTATAAATGCCCTGCGCCTCTATCTTTATTAAATGCTTTAACGCCTGAATAAAATCAGGAATATAAGTACAGGAATTAGGCAAAGTAATAACTTTTTTAGTTGCGATTAATTTTGTCAGAAGGTTTTTAGGGTTTGGCCGGTTATCAAGCGGGACACGGGGCCTCAGAATAAGAATATGGCATTTTTTTGATAAGAATCTTAAGACCTGTTCGGCGTATATCTTAGTGCGGCTATAATAAAGCTCAAAAAAGTCCGGTTCTTTTTCTTCATCAATGGGAGAATCTTTTGCGTAGTCATAATGATAAATGCATCCTGTACTTATATGAATAAGTCTTATTTTATTGCGTAAGCACACTTCGCCTAAAATAACAGGAAGGAACGCATTTGCAAAAAGTGCCTTCTCTTTATTCATTTCACAATCATCGACATTGCGTCCGATGAACCCAATGCAATTTATAATAACTTTAGGCCGGTACTTCTTTACTTCTTCCTCTACATCAACCAGGGAAGAAATTTTCTTCTCAGAAACTTCAATGCCTAAATCTTCTTTGATGCGGCTGCCGAAATACCCTTTTCCAAAGATTAAAATTTCATTTTTCATCTAAACAAACCCTCTTTAGGTATTCTCCGTAATCTGTATTTATGCCTTTTGCCAATTTTTCCAATTGTTTTTTGTTGATATAACCTGACCTATAAGCAATCTCTTCGATGCAACCGATCTTTAACCCCTGGCGTTCCTCTACGGTCTTTATAAATATTGAGGCATCTATCAGGGCATCATGGGTCCCGGTATCTAGCCATGCATATCCGCGGCCAAGCAGGTTAACCTTTAATTTATTCTTTTTTAAATATACCTTATTCACATCGGTAATCTCAAGCTCTCCCCGCTTTGAGGGTTTTAAGCCTCTGGCAATCTTGATTACCTGGTTATCATAAAAATAAAGCCCGCAAACTACAAAATTTGATTTAGGGTTTTTGGGTTTTTCTTCGATGGAAATAACATTACAGCATTTATCAAACTCTATCACGCCGTATCTCTGCGGGTCTTTCACATAGTAGCCAAAAATCACTCCTCCTTCTGTCAGCGTGGAGGCATTCTTTAAAAACTCACCCATATTATGCCCATAGAATATGTTGTCCCCCAGAATTAAGGCAACGCTATCTTTGCCGATAAACTTCTCTGCGATAAGGAAAGATTCTGCTATCCCCTTCGGTTCTTTTTGTACGGCAAAGGAGAGTTTTAAACCCAGATCTTTTCCGTTACCTAAGAGCTGTTTGAATCTCGGTATATCTACGGCGGTAGAGATCAAAAGAATTTCTTTAATCCCTGCGAGCATTAAAACCGACAAGGGATAATAAACCATCGGCTTGTCATATACGGGCAATAACTGTTTACAGATGCCCTTTGTAACAGGATATAATCTGGTTGCCTTGCCACCCGCCAAAATTATGCCTTTCATAGTTAACTATTCTCCTTTTCTGTTACTGTCTCAATAAAAGGCGCCTCTTTTTTTAAGGACTCTATTTCTTCCTTGAGCTTTTCATATTCCTGTAATTTCCAAATGAAAAATTTGTGGGTGAGTTCGAGTTTTATTTTTATGCCGGCAGGCGTAAGCAGGTACATGTAGGCGAGCTTGTTTTTGGAATTTTTGAAGTTTTTTATCTCAATTATGCCTTTATTTATCAGGGCGTTAAGAAGGAAATTTATCTTACCCAGGCTGATCTCTAGCTTTTGGGCAAGGTCGCGCTGGGTTATCTGAGGATTGCGCTCTATTTCCCTGAGCACGTCAAGTGTTTTTTCTGAATCAAAAATTTTTGTCTGTTTGTCCATAAGGATGGTGTGTTCAGATGTTGAACAAATACAGTTAAGGAATTATCATAACACAAGTTAGAATAAAATCAAGACTTTTTTAGGGTAGTTCTAAGTTTCAGGAGGGAGCAAAAATTCTGAAAATAAATGGGTTATGTAAAAAAGGGGGGCTGTCTTTGATAAGAGGCAGCCCCCTTTTTTAACCAGAATTACCTTTATAACCCTTTCTTTACTATATACTCTGCCAAATCCACTACTCGACGCGAATACGCCCATTCATTATCATACCAACCCATAATTTTTACTAATCTGGATCCTGTGGCCTTGGTTAATGCAGCATCAAATATGCAGGAATAATTAGAGCCGTAGAAATCACGGGAAACTAACGGCTCAGTAAGATACTGCAGTATATCTTTAAGGTTGGTTTCGGATGCCTTTTTGAATGCCTCGTTTATCGATTCAACCGTGACATCTTTCTCTACAATGCAGGTTAAATCTGTAATAGATACATCAGGCGTAGGAACCCGGATAGCAAGGCCATCCATCTTACCTTTTAACTCAGGCAAGACTTCTCCTATTGCCTTTGCAGCTCCGGTAGAAGTAGGTATCATTGATACTGCTGCTGCGCGGGCGCGGCGCAGGTCTTTGTGCGGTAAATCCAGAATCCTCTGGTCATTGGTGTAAGAATGAATAGTAGTCATTAGCCCGCTCTTTATGCCAAAATTATCCAGCAATACTTTTGCCATCGGCGCAAGGCAATTTGTGGTACAAGAGGCGTTAGAAATGATGTTATGAATCTTCGGGTCATACTTGTCATCGTTAACGCCCATGACGATAGTGATATCCTGGCCCTTGGCAGGCGCGCTGATTATAATCTTTTTTGCCCCGCCATTGGTCATGTGACCGATACATTTTTCCTTGTCCGTAAAAACTCCGGAAGATTCTATAACTAACTCTACGCCGAAATCTTTCCAGGGTATTTCCGCCGGTGACTTTGCGCTTAACACTTTGATGGTCTTGCCGTTTACTATTAAGGCATCCTCTTTGCTTTCCACATTGAAATTCAAAGTGCCGAAATTAGAATCGTATTTCAATAGGTGCGCCAGCGTCTTTGTGCCGACCGGCAAATCGTTTACTGCTACAAACTCCAGGTCTTTTGTGCCTTTCAGCAATGCTGCCCGGTATACAAGCCTGCCAATCCTGCCAAAACCATTGATACCTACTTTTACTGCCATGGTTAAAACACCTCCTTAAGTGAGGCCACAACTTATGGAGCAACAACGAACATAAGTTGTACGGCCGAACCTACACATAAACTTACAAGCACTATCATAGCGTAAGTTTATGTGTTTATTTGTCCCTTAAATATGTGGCGGCTAATTCAGGTGGGGTAGATACAAGATAAAAACCCGAACCCCATTCAAAACCAGCTACGCGGGTTAATTTTGGCATAAATTCTATGTGCCAGTGATAGCCTTCTATTCCCCCATCTCCGTTAATCGGAGAGGAATGAATAATAAAATTATAGCAAAGATTGGGGAATATGTTTTTTAACCTTGCGATGGTATCTTTTAATATCACTGCCAGCGACGGTATCTCCTCAGCAGGCATATGGCAAAAATAGCTATTATGTTTCTTGGGGATTATCCAGATTTCAAAAGGGAAACGGGATACAAACGGGCAGAAGGCAAGAAAATGTTTATTCTCTAAAATTATTCTTTCTTTCTCCTGCATCTCCTGCCTGATCATGTCGCAAAATATGCAGCGCTCACGGTATTCAAAGTAATTATGCGCGCCCTTTATCTCCTCCATCACATTTTTAGGCACCATGGGAAGGGCAACAATCTGGGTATGCGGATGCTCTAATGAGGCGCCGGCAGCCGCGCCAAAGTTCTTGAAAACCAGGATATATTTAAATCGTTTATCTTTTATGAGGTCAAGTGCCCTTCGGCAATACATAGAAATAAAATTCTCGATTTCGGAATTCAATAAATCACAGATATCCTTTCCGTGATACGGCGTCTCAATTAGCACCTCATGCGCACCTACGCCGTTAGACATATCATATATACCGATGCCGCGCCTATCCAGTTCGCCTTCTATCTGCAGCGCAGGAAATTTATTCGGTACCACCCTTACCTGCCAGCCAGAAGTATTGGGGCGGGTATCAGGATCCCTGATTGCTTCTATTTCAGGCGGAGTCATGGCTTCATTCCCGTAACAGAAAGGGCAGGTGCCCCCGCGCAGAGAATGCGGGTCGTATTCGAAATCTTCAGGCTTGTTGGGATGGTCTGTATCTACTATAACCCATCTTCCGCCGATAGGGTCTCTTCTTAAATCTGACATGAACGAACACCTCGTTAACAGTTACTTTTGTGAGTCGGAATCTAAATTTATGTTTACTGTCGTTGGCATAAATTTAGACTCCACTTATATCTCTTAAAAACTTTGCCGCGTCTTCAGGAGGCAAAGGGCAAATATAAAAACCCGTGCCCCATTCAAAGCCGGCCACACGCGTCAGGCGCGGGATAATCTCAATATGCCAGTGATAATCATGGTCAATTGTTTTCCAGTATCCTATTTTTTGTCTTCTGAAAGGGGCCGTGTGAAAAACATAGTTATAGGATGGGTCGTTTAAACCTTTTTTCAGTTTCGCCAGAACCGTCTTTAAGGTACGCGCCAAGTCTAATCGTTCGTTAATACCCAGGCTTGTAAAGTCAGGAGAATGTTTTTTAGGTAAAATCCATACCTCAAAAGGAAACCTTGCTGCAAAG
>JAQUAH010000033.1 GCA_028687345.1 Candidatus Omnitrophota bacterium
ATATTCAAACACGCAGAAACATTAAAGATGAGCCTCTTTGAGCAAGCAGAACTTGCTTCAACTCTGCGGCATTATAGCCAGTGCGCGGTATCATTCAAGGAAATAGATGCCTTATGCCAGGAGGCAGCCTCCATACTGGGCAGAGTGAGTAAAAAAGATTCTGGTGTTTTAGATTTTTTGAAATCATTAAGCAAAACAGGGCAGCTGCTCTATGACCACCTTTTGACCAGGCAGGTAAAAGAAAAGCTAAGGATATCCCAAAATTTAGATTTAATCCTTTCTATAGAAGAGGAATTGATTAATATTCCATGGGAACTCCTCTATGACGGGAATAATTTTTTATGCCTAACTTTTAATTTAGGCAGGCTCGTGAGGACTAAAAATGAAACCTCTATCCTGCAGTATCGTAGCAGCCCAAGCGCACTTTCGATGCTTATACTTGCTAATCCGAGCGGAGATTTAAAATCAGCGTATCTGGAAGGGGTAAATATCAAAAATCAGTTTGACCGCAGAAGAAATACAGTGCGCATTGTTTTTAAATCTACATCCATAGATAAGTTATATGTGAAAAAAAACTTCTGTGATTACGACATAGTGCATTTTGCCGGACATTGCGAGCATGAATCTGATGACCCCAAAAACTCAGGCTGGATTTTAAGCGACGGAAGGTTTAGCGCCGAAGATATCCTTAAACTGGGCACGGGCGTTTCTTTACCTACTTTAGTATTTTCCAATGCCTGCCATTCTGCCAGTTCGGGCCTGGATTTAATGGATGCTGATTATCAGGGAAAGGCCTATAATCTTGCCTCAGCATTTTTATTTGCCGGGGTACGGCACTACATAGGAGCTATTCGCAGGATAGAAGACCCGGTAAGCCTATTTTTTGCCAAAGAGTTTTATGCGCAATTAATCTCAGGAAAGACTATTGGTGAGTGTCTGCGTTTAAGCCGGCTAAGGTTAGTTAAGGAATACGGCATTTCATCGGTTCATTGGGCAGGTTATTTGCTTTATGGGGATCCTACCTTTATATTGTTCAGGCGCAAAATTAAGCCGGCAGCCGGCAGGCTAAAAAGGGATATTTTCTGGCGTAAAAGAACAATCGCCGGCTTTTTCGCATTCTTAGCGGTTATGTCTATATGTATATACCTATATATATGGCTGCCCAGTATCAATCCCGGTACTTATTATCTATTTTTAAAGTCAAAAGGGAGTTTCTTAAGAGGAAAGAACCAGGAAGCAATTTTCTTTTCCGGGCAGATCATTAAAAAAGACCCCTTGTTCCTGGCAGCATATTCACTACTTGGGGATGCTTATTATAGGTTAGGCGACCAGGAAAACGCCCTTAAATATTATTTTGAGTATGCGCTTCACAGCGAAAAGAGGCACGATAAGAAGAATTTAGCTAATGCCTATTGCGGGATCGGCTGGATTTACCATCTACAGGGAGAGTATTCCAAGGCCCTTGATTTTTATAATCAGGCATTAACTTTAAGCAGGCTGGATAAAAATAAATTAACCGAAGCCGATGTATTGGGAAAATTAGCCGTATGGCATATTGATAAGAAAGAATATGACAAGGCATTGGAGTTGCTTACAAAAAGCTCGGAGATTAATCGCGAGAGGCAAAATATCTATAAACATAAGTATAATCTGGCCTGCGATTATTTTAACTTCGGGTTATTATTTACAGATAAAGACGATTTTGCGACTGCGAAAGAGTTCTATGCCAAGAGCTTTAATTTATTTAATAAACTTAAGCTTAAATATGAATTAAGCGACTATTATTTTAATGTCGGTGAGATCTATAAGTTCCAGAAAGAGTATCAAAAGGCCCTGGATTATTATAGCAAGGGTTTAGAAATAGACATGCTTCAGGGGAACAAACCGAATATAGCCAGCGACTATAGTATGCTTGGGGAATTATACGCGGAGATGGATAACTTTTCTGAGGCAGAAATTTTCTTTAACCGTGCCTGTGCGCTTTCAAAAGAAATAAATGCCCGGCCGGAGCTAGCCCTCGGTTTTTATAACCTCGGCATTTTATATAAGAATGCCGGCAAAAAGGCTAAGGCAAGAGAATACCTGCGCCAGGCACAGGAGATTTACGCTACAGTAGACCTTGCTATGTACCAGGAGATTAAAAAAGAATTGTTGGGTTTAAGCGGCGGTTAGCGTCGGAGCTATCTTGACTTACCCTGCTTATTATGATATCCTTTAATTGTAAGGAATAAAGGGGGCGAATATGCGCAGGACAAAGAAAGAAATATCAAGACAAAAGAAAAAACTGTGGATGAAAGCTTTCGTTGAGCCCAAGCTAATGAAAAGGGGTTCTCTTAAAGAGATTACTTTTACTAGCGATACACCCGTACCATAGACACCAGGTTAATTAAATCTCCTTTCTTCTTGGCAGCATTAGCGCTGCCTTTTTTATACCTATATTAACTTCAAAAGAAATAAATGCCCGTCCGGAGCTAGCCCTCAGTTTTTATAATCTCGGTATTTTGTACAAGAATGCCGGCAAAAAGGCTAAGCGGCGGTTAGCGTCGGAGCTGTCTTGACTTACCCTGCTTATTATGATATCCTTTAATTGCAAGGGGTAATAGGAGGGTATTATGCAAAAAGCGAGAAAAGAAATACTAAAGGAAAAGAAAAGAAATGGGATGAAAGCTTTCGTTGAGCCCAAGCTAATGAAAAGGGGTTCTCTTAAAGAGATTACTTTTAGTAGCGATATGGCCGAACCCTAAACAACCAGTTAAATTCGTTGTAAATTCCTTTCTTCTTGGCAGTGTTAGCATTAACACTGCCTTTTTTATACCTATATTAACTTCAAAACAATAAAAATGTTTGCCTGACCTTGACAAAGAGCTTGAAAAAATGTTATACTTAAGGTGTAAAGTGACAAAGTAACATTTTGACAATTGGGTATTTTACCTACTGATAAAGGCAAACTAGCAGTAATGCTGGGGCGCAAAATGACAGCCCCGCCAAAAAACGTGGCGGGGGGCTGCATTGCCAAAGAGGAACGACCCTAAAGAAATTGCCTTTAGGGTTTTTTTATTTACCCCACCGGCCACGAGTAAGGTAAAAAAAGGAGGTCAAGATGAAAAGAGGACATCGCAGGTCAGTCAAGAGAGCCAGAAGGCACCATAAGAAACACGTGAGTTTTCTTGAAGCATTGAGACGGCTGAGCGGAATCCCCATATTTGGATAAGCGATATTTAATCGTGTAATGGCTGGAATTTGCCAGGGGAGAGGTGAAAAATGCAGAGAGAAGACAAGGAGCTAATGAAGCACAGGGTTATTACGATGTTATGCCGCGATGAGATTGATTTTTTGGATAAATTAGGCAAAGATGCGCTCTTCTCTACTGGCCATAAACTCTCCTATAACGAAATATTGAGGGCCTTGATTGATTTTGCCATGGAGATGGGCATTTCAGGAGAGAAGATAGATTCCGGAAAGATGTTAAAAACAAAATTGATAGAAGGGCTAGGTAAATTAGAAAATCATTAGTAGAAAGGGGGATTGTAACATGAAGAAACAATTGTATATTCTCTGTAGCGTAATATTAGCTTTGTCTTTGTTAACTCCTGCTGATGCGCAAGAAGTTCAAACCGAGGTTACAGATTATGGCTATTCCATCGATAACAATAATATCAATTATGAAAATTCACCGGTAAATAAATTAGGGCGCGGCCTCATCAATACCGCTACCTGTTGGGCAGAGGTGCCGGCATCTGTCGCTAGGGTCTCTGAACAAACTGATCCCTTTGTAGGGACTACACTTGGTGCAGTAGAAGGGGTATTTACCGGCATATTACGGGGGATAACCGGTTTATTTGAGGCGGTAACTTTTGTAATTCCACCCTATAATAAACCCATAATGGAACCAGAATACGCACTAAAGAGTGCCGACGACAATTTGAGAGAATATCTTTGGTAAATAAATAAGATAGCACAAAAAAGAAAAACGCCCTTTCGTAATTTGAAAGGGCGTTTTAATTTTTAGCTCTCCCATAAAAAAGCCGATAAAGGTGTCCGACGTGGGTTTTTAATCACCACCTTCACTTCGGCAACTGGCTGCCTTATCCCGACATTCCCCTCAGGACTTAGGCCCTATTAGCTTTGCGCCCTACCCTTTCGGATAGTTTGCCCTTATCGGCTAATAAAAATATACCACAAAATCATTAATCTTTCAAGTTAGCCTGTCAGATGGTTTTAGCTCCATCTAAAATGCACAAAAATTCTGCCCCAGCCCTCTTTGGATTTTACCAGCCTGCTGTATAGGGGGCGGTATTCTTTTTTCATCAGAAAATTGAGGATTCGCTTTTTTAATTCTCCCTGCTGTGTACCATAGGATATTTCAATATATTCAGCGCGGTGTTTCTTGGCGTTCTCTAAAGCTTCGTCTAATCTTTCTTCCACATCCGCGCTACTGGCGGATAAATTTACTTTTATCTTCATCGATGCCTTTCTGGGCTTGCGCATATTTTACCGCTAGTTAAATATGCATACAAGCAAATTTATCCAGAAACTTTATTTGAACATAGCCTCTAACTTTTATTCTTTAATTGTTGCGAAAAATAACCTCCGGTAAGGGCATCTAAAGAAGCAGTAAGTTCCTGGAGTTTTAATTCTCTTTCTAGCCGCTTTTTTCTATCCTCAATGGATAAATTATCCAATTCTATCTTCACCCGCAGGCGTTCAAAGTATATCTTTGTTACCTCATCTAAAATATCATCGCGCAGCTGTACCATTAAGCGGGAACGTACGTCGATGGATGTCTGGGCTTCGCTCCAGATCAAATCGCCTAACTCCCAACTTAATGTTATGTCCCAGCCGCTGGATTTATCATCCGGGCCTTCATATACATAACGTGTAGTCGCGCTGGTATATATTTCATAGTTGTCGGCTTCAGAGCTATCTATGCCTACCGTCAACCTAGGCAAGACTGCCTTCATCTTAGCTTTTTTTCTCCATTCCTTAATCTTCTCAGGTTCAACCTCGGCATATTTAATCGCTGCCTGCTGGATTTCATTAATCTTTGGCTCGTCTTTATAATATATTACGACTGGGTTATCCCCTAAATTTTCGCTAAAATTCACTTTATCTGTTTTAAACAAGCCTTTATCGCATGCAGCATATAAATTACTATCTTTATCTAAAGCCAAAAAACTCACATCTTCTGCAGCAAGGCCCAATGACAATTCCTGCCAATGCCCGTTACTATATTCGAAAATACCTGATTTCGTCACTGCGTAAATAATTGACTGCCTGGAAATTAGCAAAAACTTTACTTCACGGCCAAGGAGCCCTGAGGAAGGCATTAAATCCCAAGTCTGGCCTTTGTCCCGGCTTTGATAAACTCCGCGGCCTGTAGCCAAATACAGGTAATTTGAATTATTCTGGTCGCAATTTATGTATCTTATAATCGAATTTTTAGCCTCTTCGTCAGCATCTTCTTCATCTCCTTCTTTCTGGCCGCCATCTTCTGCTGTGTACGCAAGAAAGACTTTCTTCCAGGATTTTCCCGCATCTTGCGTTCTAAACACGCCGCCTATGCAGGCAACATAAATATAATTCTCCTCTTTGGTATTATAAGTAATGGACAATATTTGGCTATTTCCGATTTCACCTGTTTCTTTGCGCCAGCTGCGCCCCTTATCACTGCTAACAAAAAGTCCCTGCTTCGTGCCTAAATAGATAGACTCTGGTAAAACCGCTAATGTGCCACAGTTATTCTGCAGGTAGTTTTTACCCCGAAAAATCCTCATCCAGCTTTCTCCTTGATTGTAACTATAATAAAGCCCATCTGTGCTAGCCGCATAAATAGAATTTTTATCCCGAGGGCCGTAAAGCAAGAGGTTTATCTCCTTATTTTGTCCTCTGATTGATAAAACACTTCTCCAGCTATCTCCCCAGTCTTGGCTTTTAAAGATGCCTTTCTTTGAACCGATAAGGATTACGCCCGGTGCTTCAGGATTGACTAAAACTGTCTTTAGGTCTAAGTTATCCCTGCCTATTTCTTTCCAGGTAATCTCTGCCGCAGAAATGCTGAGTCCGAAAGTCAAAACAAATACGCCGATTACCACTGTAATTACGATATTTTTTCTCATTTTCTCCACCTCCTACGATAATAGACGCAAGAGGCAGGGAAATCTAACATAAAAAAACGGCAGGCGTAAAACAGCAGCCTGCAGTAGTTTTAAATCAATCCTAAACTATTTTTTTAATATCTCTGTGTACTCTCTAATTCTTTCATTCGCTGTGTCTGGATATCTTTAATTTGTTCTCTAGTGCTATCTATGATTGTTTTATAGTTTCTGGTATCAATATTTTGCTCTAACAGGACTTTCCCAGTCTCTTTATTAACGGCCGTCTGCTTGAAATACAAATTTATCACCTTATAAACGAAGAATAAAATTATTGCTAAAACCAACAGTAGCCCTATATATGTAAAGCCTCGCTTAGATTCTTTAATCATATTTTCTTTCACTTAAGCTCCTTATTTCTAATTATACCATTTTCATTCCAGAATAGTAATGAATTTACAGATGAAGACAGGGCCCGCTGAAAGAGATAATTTTTTCTTCTACTACTCCGCCAACACCGCCTTAATTTCGTTAAAAATGATTTTGTTTGCCTGCCGCTAAATTACCATCCTCAAATCTCTTGCATTTCCTTTCCGTTTGTGATATTTTATAAATCTACCTTACCATATTTTATTAACCCTTTTAACTTCAGGAAAAAATATGAGCTTACTACACTTAAGTGACACCAGCTTCAAGAAAGAGGTCCTGGAATCGAACTTGCCTGTTTTGGTAGATTTTTGGGCTGCCTGGTGCGGCCCCTGCAAGAAAATTGCGCCCGTTATCGAAGAGTTGGCAAAGGAATATGAAAAAAAAGTAAAAATCGGCAAACTGGATGTGGATGCTAATCCTCAAACAGCCACCCGTTACGGGATTATGTCTATACCTACCTTGGTATTTTTCAAGAACGGTAAGGTGATGGAACAGGCTGTGGGAGTCCTGGGTAAGGCAGAGCTGAAGCGCAAAATTGAAGAAAATCTCTGATGGGCCCATTCGGCTACGCTTGAAGGGTTCATTCTCAAGCGGCCGAAGGGAGTCGAAGAATGAAGAAGGTATTTATTGCAGCCACCAAGCAAAACGACGGCAAGACCACAATATCCCTGGGGCTGATTTGTAATTTTCAGCATAGATTTAAAAAAGTAGGCTTCATAAAACCCATCGGCCAGCGATACCTGGAGGAAGAAGGTATTAAGGTTGATGAAGATTCGGTTTTAATTGAAAGGGTCGCTGCCACATGCCAAATACAGGGCGGCCTAAAGGACATGAGCCCTATTGCCGTGGAGCGGGGCTTTACAGAGAGGTATATTGCAAATCCGGATAAAAAATCAATTACCGCACAGATTAACAGTGCATTTCGTAAAATATCAAAAGGCCAGGAGTTGATTGTTATTGAAGGTACAGGCCACGCCGGAGTGGGCTCGGTATTTGACCATTCTAACGCCTATGTGGCAAAACTCCTTGGCGCAAAGGTAATTATTATTTCTTCAGGCGGCATTGGCAGGCCCATTGATGAGATAGTATTAAATAAAGCGCTTTTTGATAGGGAGGGGGTAAAGGTATTGGGCGTGATTATTAATAAGGTCCTGCCGGATAAGTTTAACAAGATAGACCGCCTGGTAAGAAAAGGTCTTAAAAGAAAAGGAATAGATGTCCTGGGAGTTATCCCTTATAGCCCGCTGCTTTCCCGTCCGACAATAGAACAGATTTTGGAAGAGACCCATTTTGAGCTTTTATACGGGAAGAATGCATTGGAAAATTTTGTTTCGCAGGTTATTGTAGGCGCAATGCAGGTTTATGATGCGATACGCTACATTACCGATGATAGCCTGCTGATTACCCCCGGGGACAGGGAAGATATAATAGACGCTGCTTTGAGGTGCTATAGAGAGAAAGAAAAAGGTAAATTAAAGATATCTGGGATTATTTTGACCGGCGGTATTGTCCCGACAGAATCAATAATGGATGCTTTAAACAAGGCAAACATACCGGTTTTATTATCCGAGAGCGATACTTATGCGGTAGTCTCATCGGTGCACGATTTAAACATAAAGATCAGGCCGACTGATACCGCTAAGATTGATACGGTTATCAATTTAGTCAAGGAAGACGTGGATTTAAACGCTATTCTAAAGGGGATTTGATATGGATACGATTACAAAAATTCGCCAGCGCGCCAAGGGAAAAGTAAAAACCATTATTCTTCCCGAATATTATGATAGCCGCGTTGTGGAGGCAGCCAGTTTAATTGAAAAGGAAGGGATTGCTAAGGCAATAATCCTGACGAAAGATAAAATTGACCCCGCAGAGAAAGAAAGATATATTAACGAGTTTTATCAGATGCATAAGGCAAAAGATTTAGAGCTTGCCGAAGTAAGGAAGCTATTTGAAGATACGCTTTATTATGCGGCAATGATGACAGCTGAAGGTAAAGTTGACGGTATTGTGGCAGGTGCCAGCCACACGACCCCGGATATGGCAAGGGCATCCATACGCTGCCTGGGCGTAGATGAGCGGGTAACAATTGTTTCAAGTTGTTTTATTATGTCGGTGCCGGATTGCTCTTACGGAGAAGAAGGAACATTTATTTTTGCTGATTGCGGTATAATCCCCGACCCGAATTCAAGGCAGCTGGCTTGTATCGCTTTCTCAGCGGCGGAACTGGCAAAGAAGGTTTTAGATTTTACTCCCCGCATTGCGATGCTTAGTTGTTCTACAAAGGGCTCGGCGAAGACTAAATCTGCAGAGAAGATAAAAGAGGCGTTAGAGATGCTCAGAGAGATGGCCCCTGATATTCTTGCAGATGGCGAGCTGCAATTAGATACTGCTGTCGTGCCTGAGGTAGCCAAGATAAAATACCCTGATAGCAAAGTAGACGGCAAGGCAAATGTATTGATTTTCCCCAACTTGGATGCAGGTAATATAGGTTACAAATTAGTGCAGAGATTGGCTAAGGCGCGCGCAGTAGGGCCGTTGTTCCTGGGCCTTAAGAAACCAGCCAGTGACCTCTCGCGCGGCTGCTCCGTTGAAGATGTAATTGATTGCGTGGCAGTAACAGCAATCAGGGCGCAATAAAAATGAGAATATTAGTAATCAATAGCGGCAGTTCTTCCATAAAATATAAACTCTTTTTTATGCCCCGGGAGGTGCTGTTAAAAAAAGGCCTGATTGAACATATAGGAGAAAGAGGCTCTTCCGTAAAAGACCATTATAGCGGCTTAAAGATAATCTTAGGTAAAATTGATTCTGTTTCTGCCGTGGGCCATCGCGTAGTGCATGGTGCCGAAAAGTTCCGTAAGCCCGTATTAATCGACTCAATAGTGATTAGAAAAATCAGGCAGTGTTCTGAGATCGCGCCTTTACATAACCCGGCTAACCTCGCAGGAATACTGGCATGTAAAAAATTATTGCCCGGTAAACCCCAGGTCGCCATATTTGATACAGCCTTTCATCAAACAATCCCGGCTTTCGCCTATATTTATGGCTTGCCTTACCGCTATTACGAGAGATTCGGGATAAGAAAATACGGCTTTCACGGGACAAGCCATGAGTACGTAGCAGGCGAGGCTGCCAAGATTTTAAAAATTCCGCTTGAGAAATTGAAAATAATTACCTGCCACCTGGGCAATGGTTGCAGCATCAGCGCTGTAAATAAAGGAAAGTCTGTTGATACGAGTATGGGTTTTACTCCTTTAGAGGGATTGATTATGGGTACGCGTTGCGGAGATATTGACCCTGCCCTGGTTACTTATATTATGCATAAAGAACGCTTAGACGTGCATTCAATGGATAATCTCTTAAATAAAGCAAGCGGCCTAAAGGGCATTTCAGGCATAAGTAATGATATGCGAGTACTAAAGAGCAGGTTGGACGCGGGTAATAAACGTGCAAAATTAGCCATTGATATTTTTATCTATCGCATAAAAAAATATATCGGCGCTTATGCCGCGATTATGAATGGCTTGGATGCACTGGTCTTTACCGCAGGCATAGGTGAAAACCAGAAAGAAATAAGGGAAAAGGTATGCCGTGACCTGTTTTTGCACTTTAAGAAGATGCCGAAGGTTTTGGCTATTCCCACCGATGAAGAACTGATGATTGCGCGCCAGACTTATAAACTGATAAAAGGATAATAAAATTTGGAGAACAAAATGTTAAGGACTATTCTAAAATCTAAAATTCACCGTGCTCGCGTTACAGAAGCAAACCTTTATTATGAAGGCAGTATTACAATTGATGGCAATTTAATGCAGGCAGCTGATATCATTGAAGGAGAGAAGGTTGAGGTATTCAATATTAATAACGGCCATCGTTTTGAGACTTACGCCATCAAAGGAAAAGCCGATTCCGGGGTAGTCTGTTTGAATGGCCCGGCAGCGCGCGGCGCCTGCATAGGTGACGAAGTAATTATCGTTTCTTATGTTTTGGTTGACGACAAAGAGGCAAAATCCATAAAGGGAAAAGTAATTAAAGTCAATGCAAGAAACCAACTTAAGGATTAGATTATACGGGGATCCCGTATTAAGGAAAAAAGCAGTTAAAGTTAAAGAGGTTACTGATAGCCACCGAGAAATCTTAAAGAAAATGGCCCAATTAATGTATGAGGCCTCCGGAATCGGCCTGGCTGCACCTCAGGTAGGAATAAGCGAATCCATGATTGTAGTGGATTGCGGCTCGGGGCTTTATAAACTAATCAATCCTAAGGTAGTAAAGAAAGAAGGCTGGCAGGTTTTACAGGAAGGCTGCTTGAGCGTACCCGGGGTATGTATAAAAGTAAAGCGCGCAAGAAAAGTTTTAGTGAAAGCCCAGGATGAATATGGCAATCACGTAGAAATAGAAGCAGAGGATTTACTTGCTTGCGTCCTGCAGCATGAGATAGAGCACTTAACGGGAAAGCTAATCGTAGATTATGCCTCTTTTTTTGAGAAATTAAAGATGGCTGATAAATTAAAGGAGTTAAAAAAGAGATCTAAAGATGAAAGATTGTCCGAATCAAAAGACAAATCTTGCCAGTTGCAACTGTAGTTACACGCCCTGCAGCCGTAAAGGTACCTGTTGCGAGTGCATTGCTTATCATCGCGCGAATAAGCAGCTCCCGGCCTGTTTTTTTGGTTCAAATGCTGAAAAAACCTACGACCGCTCCATTAATAATTTTATAGAGACATATAAATGAATTGCAATCTTACCGCTAAATTGCCTGCCTGGTTTAAACAAGAACTTCCGGATGAAAAAAGCTTAAGAATGATTCGCCTGCTTTCTGAATTCGGCATTAAGAGTGTATGTCAGGAAGCAAGGTGCCCTAATCTTTCCAGCTGTTTTAGGAATGGCAAGGCTGCCTTTTTAATTCTGGGCAGTATTTGTACAAGAGATTGCTCTTTTTGTGCGGTTAATAAAGCAAAAAATACAGGGATTCTTGATGAAGCCGAACCGGAAAGGATCCGGGACCTGGTAAGAATATTAGGCTTGAATTATGTAGTTATTACTTCGGTTACCAGAGATGACCTTCCTGATGCAGGTGCAAATATCTTTGCCCGTTCAATAGAATTAATCCACAGTTTAAACGGAAATATAATCGTAGAGGTATTAATACCGGATTTTCAGGGGAAGATTTCCAGTCTTAAATGCGTATTGGATGCTAGTCCCGGGGTGTTAGCGCATAATATCGAAACCGTAAATCGCTTGTATCCTTTTCTTAGGCCACAGGCAAATTATCTGCTTTCTTTGACCGTATTGAGTAAGGCAAAGGAATTAAGGCCTGATATTGACACTAAATCATCGATAATGTTAGGCCTGGGAGAAACAGAGGCAGAAATCATTAAGACAATGCAGGATTTAAGAGCGAATCAATGCGATATCTTAACATTAGGACAGTATCTGGCGCCGTCAATTCGCCATTATCCGGTAAAAAAATTTATTGGCATTGAGGATTTCCAGCGTTATCAAGAAATAGGCAGGGAACTGGGTTTTAAAGCTATTTTTTCAGGCCCATTGGTAAGGAGTTCTTACTGCGCAGAACAAGTATACAGGAGCATGGCTCATGCATGATTTAATTATCGTAGGAGGAGGTCCGGCAGGCTTAACCGCAGCGCTTTATGCAGGAAGGGCCCGTTTAGATACGCTGCTGCTGGAGAAGACAGGCTTAGGCGGCAGAATACTGATGAGTGAGTTTATAGAGAATTTTCCCGGTTTTCCCGGAGGCGTATCTACGCAGGATTTGATTCAGCGCATGGAAGAGCAAATTAAGGAACTTGCGATAAAAATTGTGCCAGAAGAAGCCCTCCAGCTGGATTGTAAATCAAAATCAGTTAAAACCAGCCTGAATACTTATAATGCCAAAGCTATAATCATAGCCTGCGGAGCTTTCCCGCGCAAATTAAATATTCCGGGAGAGACCGAATTAACCGGCAAGGGCGTTTCCTATTGCGCTACCTGCGACGGCCCATTATATAAAGATAAAAATGTAGTGGTTGTCGGAGGCGGCAATGCAGTAGCAGAAGAGGCGCTTTATTTAACCCGTTTTGCAAAATCGGTAATTATTGTTCATCGCAGAGACGACCTGCGCGCTGCGGCTATACTCCAGGAAAAGCTTAAAGAAAATAAGAAAATAAAATTTATCTTAAGCACCGTAGTCACGCAGATAATCGGCTCTAACAGAGTAGAATCCATGAAGGTCAAGAATGTGAATACATCTGTTGAGCAAAATATTGCCTGTGACGGAATATTTATCTATATCGGCTATACGCCTGATACAGGGTTTGTGAAAGACAGGATAAAACTCGATACGGCAGGTTTTATAATTACAGGAGAAGACTTGAGCACTTCCGAGGAAGGCATATTTGCCTGCGGAGATTGCCGTAAAAAGACATTATACCAGATGATTACTGCCTGTGGCGATGGGGCAGTGGCCAGTGACTCAGCATATAAATATATAAGCAAGTGATAAGGTTATGAATAAATTCCCTACGCATAATAAAAAATTAAGAGATTGGGTTACTAAGATGGCTCATCTTTGTGGCCCGGAGAAAATAGTCTGGATAGACGGCTCAGAAGAACAAAGAAAACTTCTTGAGAAAGAAGCCATATGCTCAGGAGAAATTATCCAGTTGAATCAGGAGAAACTCCCGGGCTGTTTTTTACACCGCACTGCAATAGATGATGTGGCGCGCACCGAACACCTGACCTTCATATGCACTAAAAGAAAACATGATGCAGGCCCTACCAACAACTGGATGGCTCCCCGGGTTGCGTATAGAAAGGCAAAGGCGATTTTTAAAGACGCGATGGTTGGCAGGACTATGTACGTAATTCCTTTCTCTATGGGTCCGGTGGGCTCTGTTTTTAGCAAAATCGGAGTAGAACTGACAGATTCCCGTTATGTAGTTTTAAATATGTTAATCATGACTCGCGCAGGCGAGCAGGTTCTAAGGCAGCTGGAAAAAGAAGATGATTTTACAAAATGCCTTCATTCTAAAGCGGAACTGGACATCAATAAGAGATTAATTTTACATTTTCCGGAAGACAATACGATTTGGAGCGTAGGCTCCGGTTACGGCGGTAATGTGCTACTGGGAAAAAAGTGTCTGTCCCTACGCATAGCCAGTTTTATTGCCAGAAAAGAAAAATGGCTGGCAGAACATATGTTGATTATGGGAATTGAGGAGCCCAACGGCCACGTCGAATATATTGCTGCTGCGCTTCCCAGTGCCTGTGGAAAAACTAACCTTGCGATGCTCCTGCCTCCGGAGGGCTTGAAGAAAAAAGGTTATCGTATCTGGACGCTCGGAGACGATATTGCCTGGATGCGCATTGATTCTGACGGAGCCCTCTGGGCAATTAATCCTGAGACCGGCTTTTTCGGAGTGGCGCCCGGCACAAATTCCCAGACCAATCCCAACATGGTGGAAACTGTCAAGAAAAATACTATTTATACAAATGTGCTTTTAAGGCCCGATGGCACAGTTTGGTGGGAAGGCGCAGACGGAGAAGTTCCTTCTGATGGTATTGATTGGCAAGGCAGGCCCTGG
>JAQUAH010000149.1 GCA_028687345.1 Candidatus Omnitrophota bacterium
CTTTCCCCAGGGCTTGCCGGCGAAAGCGCGCGGATTAGTAAGCGTAAGCGTGCCTGAGGAGATATTTAAATTGAAGGGCAAGCCACCCCTGTCAAGGGGCTCACTTAATCTCTTCTGAGAGGCTGGTTGTTCTATGTTAAAAACCCTCTGCTCTAAGCTTATGTCAAGCTCTCTAGCTATAGATTCAAGCGCTTTAGAAGAAGGGCTTCCGGTTAATTCAGCTTCGCTGAACAGCCTGCCATTTATAAAGCAATTGAGAGCAAATTCAATTGGCCTGTTGCTTTGGGCTAGTGCAGCCTTTGCGCTTTGGGCATGATAGACTCTTGCTCTTTGCGCAAGCTCATCTTTTTCGTCCTGAGTTAATCCGGGCCAGTCTCTTGAGGCCTCTAATCTATATTCCTGTCTTGCTCTTACTTCTAAGAGGAGTGTCTGCCACCTTAAGTACCAGGGATGTGTCAGGTAGCTAATGGCCCTAAAAGGAAGGCCAATGACCCTGGAAGAATATTTTCTAGCTAATGTTCTAGCCCTATAGTCAAAATAGTAAGATACATACATTGCCAGTTTACTTAAAGCCAGTTCATTGCCTTGCGCTTTGGGTAATATGTGCAGGGCCTGTAACAACATGGTAGGAACTGCTTTTAATAAGAACTCTCCTGATAAAACCCTTGAGTCCTGCATATAGCCAAAGGCAAGGGCAGCGTAGGGAGAGCGGGTCCCTGCCCGGTTGTGGGTTGATTGAGGCCTTCTCTGCGGGTTGATAGAAAACTGCTCTATTTCAGAGGGGAACCTTAAGAAGTATCTGAGGATTTCAGCTTCTCTTGAAAAAGCAATACAATCAATAAAAGAGAGAGTGCTGGCTCTTCGGGCTGGAGGTAAGTCTAACCAGGCTTCTAACTGGCGAGGGACTTTTTGCCTAACCAGCTTACGTGCTAATTCCCACATCTGCCAGACATAAGCAGGGTACCTTGCCATGTTAAGCGAGGTTTGATTAGCGCGGCTAGTTAAATCTACGGCTAGGCCACCGGATATCCAGCGTTTAGCAGGATGGAAGCGCTTGAGTGCAGCATATGCAGGGCTGGCGTAAACTTGAGTTGAAGCAGAGGCAAGCCCGTCTAAGTCATTTCTGTCAAGAGGCCAGGGTGAGTGTTCCCGCAATGAATCTATTTCATTGAGGCCCTGGCAGAAGGAGAGCTGGCTTCTAAAATGGCCTAATGCGTGAGCGCTGGCAAAACAAGTATTGTCTCCTTGAGTGTTTGCCTTAATAAAGGATGATATATCGTTACGTGACTGGCCGGAATTTTCCTGGGAGAATCTGTGCACGCGTATGGCTACGCCAGGTGCTACCTGAATTACATCAGGCTGGTAAGCAGTATCCGTAGCAGCTGTCCCTGCCTCTAAGAGGTCCTCTAAAAGCAAGGTAACTATTTCAAGCCAATCTGAGTTTTCCCTGAAGAGATGAGCGACCTGGGAAGAGATGATTTTATTTTGGATTAAAGCCCCCAGGAATTCATCTATGCTGCCCAGAGAGCCTGTGTTAAAGGCTTCACTTAGAGCAAGCCTTGCCTCTTCCTGGCTTAAGAAGTGTGACCTTAGGTTATCGCGTATCGTAACGAGGATTGCCTGAAGAGACGGGCTGATGATGTGCTGATTAAAGCAGTGTCCCGGCCTTCTTACTTTTTGAAGAAGGAGTGGTGAGACGCTTTCCTCCCACCACTTTCGTAACCAGGGCTTGAATTCAATAGAACTAGAACGCTCGGTATTGGATTTAGAAATACTGTAAGCTGGAGCAGCAGCGCTTAAGAGCCTGTTAATGTGTATGGTATGTTCTGCTTTAGAGAGGCTTAAGGCTGTCATGATTGCAGCTGGTGAGGCGTAGACTACACGCCTTCCCGGGCGCAGGAGAACTTCCTTGGCAAACTCAACCTCACTTAGGGCCTGAACCGAACGCTGTTCTCCCCCTGAGTCAAGAGAGAATTCAGCAGGCAAAAAGAAGCGCGTGGCTAGTGAATCCGGCTTGGCAGGCAAGTTAAGCAGTGCTGCTTCGCGCTGCAGTTTTAGGTATACGGGGCTTAAGTCGTAATGCAGGCTGAAGGCCTTAAAGAGAGGGAATTTATTGGAACGGGCTAGCTTACCAGCCAAAGGCAAGAAGAGCTTTAAGCCAAACCAAAGACGCAGCCGGCGTAAGCGGTATGTCCACTTGAGCCTGCGTGGCTCAAAGACATCATGCTCTAAGGCAAGGCGGCGGATATCCTGAGCAGTTACTCCTGCCTGCTCACTGGTAAGCAGCGTGAGATTACTGATGCACTCTACATCGGGCAGGGCACCTAACAAGCTCCACCAATAACGCTCTTCTGCGCAGACAGTATAACCCCGGGCTTGCCAGGAAGCTCTTTCGCTGGTGAAGTCAGCAAAGCGGCTGTTGCGCTGCTCAGGAAATACTGGGATAAAGACTATCTCCTCACCCCAGAGATTGGTAATCGAAAGCGGCCAGTTCTCACTGATCTCATTGGGCCTGTGCTTGGAGATAAGATAAAACCAGACTACTTCAATTGCCGCTCTAAAGACTTCTTCATCTTCAGGCAGGTCAGGGTGAAGGTTAGAGGAAATATTTTGCCTAAGCTCCTGGTAATTGCGCGCCTTGGTAAGGGGGTCAAAACAGAGTATACCTAAGAGTTCTTTGATACCGGTTTCCTTTTTCCGGGCTGCATCAATGATAATGAAGGCAGTGTGTGTGATGAGGTCTTCTCTCTTTAAGTAGTTAAACAAGCGCCTTAAGATGAGGAAGCTTAAGATAATCACTCCAAGCGAGGCAACACTTAAGAGTGCCCAGCCGGGATAGGGTATACACCTATATATATAGGTAAGGTAAGGATAGACAGCCTTGTTATAGTAGATAAGCAGGCCAATAGAGATAATGCCGAGTAAGAAGTAGTGCGAGAGAAGCCGGCGTAAGGGTGAAAACGCTTTCGCGAGGAGCAAAATAAAAAATGAGGGCTTAGATGGAACTTGGGGAGCGGGTGCGGGTGCTGGAGTCGAGGCAGCGGGCGCAGCTTGAGGTGCTGCTGGAGTTGGGGTTGTTGGAGCCGGGGCAGTGGATGCAGGAGTAGTGGGCGCTGGTGCCCAGGCAAAACCTGTTTGCTCAAGATATATCTTAAGTAAATCTGCGTGGTATCCCGGCTCTAAGTGAACATCTTGAGTAACTATTGCATTTAGGTATTGATTTAGTTCCTGTACATGCTGCCTGTAATATGCGTATCTATCCTCGCAGGCTCTTTGATGGGCTTGTGCTGGAGGAAGATCTTGTCTTGTATAATCAAATTCTGTTGGGTCGTGCTGGAAAACATCAAACTTTACTACCTGTGCTTTACTAAGT
>JAQUAH010000150.1 GCA_028687345.1 Candidatus Omnitrophota bacterium
CACGGGAACCGTAGTAAAAGACGGCCGGCTTTATATTTATTATGGCGCGGCAGACAAACGTATAGCGGCTAAATCCGTAGATATGAAAGAACTACTGGAAGAGCTCAAGTGAAAGAAACCACCAAGATTATTTATGTATCTACTTTTCCTCCCCGGGAGTGCGGCATCGCTACTTTTACGGCAGACCTTACGGCGGCAATGGATGATTTGCTTGAACCCGCCGTTGAGTCCAGGGTAGCCGCGGTCAATATAGACGATATATCGCGTTACCACTACTCCAGAAAAGTTATATTTCAGATAGACCAGTATTCCCGGCAGGAATATGTTGAAACAGCCGAAAATATCAACAGAATGGAGGATGTCAAGCTTGTCAATATCCAGCATGAATTCGGCATCTTCGGAGGAAAATACGGAGAGCATATTATTTCTTTTTTAGGGGCGCTCAAGAAGCCGTCGGTTGTGACTCTTCACAGCGTCTTGCCTGCTCCGGACAAAGAAATTAAGGAGATAGTCTGTTCGATATGCGAAAAAGCAAGCGGCGTGGCAGCGATGACTAGCCTCTCACGGGAAATACTTATTCGTGAATATGGAATAGGCGAAGAAAAAATCTCAGTGATTCCTCACGGCATCCATTCTATGCCCTATAGTTCCAGCGTCAAGTTCAAGTCCGTGTTAGGTTTTTCCAAAAGAGTAAATCTTCTGACATTCGGACTGCTAAATAGGGGTAAAGGGCTGGAATATGTCATAGAGGCGCTGCCCAAGGTTGTTAAGGCCTATCCGGATCTTATATATAGAATTCTGGGAGTTACTCATCCGATTGTCCTGAAGGAAGAAGGGGAAAGTTACCGTAATTTCCTGGTTCAAAAGGTGCACGACCTTAAGCTTTCCTCTCACGTGAACTTTTATAATGAGTATGTTTCTGTGGAGAAGCTTAGTAATTTTTTAAGGGCCGCGGATATTTATATCTCAACTTCTTTAAATCCCAATCAGGCTGTTTCAGGGACGCTTTCTTATGCGCTAGGTTCGGGCAGGCCCGTAATCTCCACTCCCTTTGCGCAGGCCAGGGAGATCATTACTCCTGAGGTAGGGATATTAGTCAATTTCAAGGACCCTGATTCTTATGCCGAGGCTATCATAAAACTCTTGAAAGATCCTTCTTTAAGAGAACAGCACGGAAAGAATGCTTATTTTCGCACGCGCAATATGACTTGGGAGAATGTCGCCCTTGAATATTCAAAATTGTTCTCGAAATATTCCCGCGATATCTGCGAGGTAAGCGAGCAGAAAAAAATTCCGCGCATCAACCTCAATCATATTTTTCGCCTGACAGATAATTTCGGAATTATCCAGTTCGCTAAGCTGTATTTTCCGGATATTACCTCAGGTTACACACTTGATGATAATGCGCGCGCCCTGATAGTTGCATGCTTATGTTATGGCGAACTCGGCAGGGCGTTTAAAAAGGTTTATCCGGATAAACAGAAGGCTGATCTAACCAGGCGCATAGAGATATATTTGCGTTTCATCGAGTTTGTCCTGGATGGAGAGGGTTTTTTTCATAATTACGTAAAATCAGACCGCACGGTAGATGGCGCACTTAGCAAAAAAGAGAATTTGGATGATGCTAACGGCCGGGCCCTCTGGGCATTGGCGGTTGCTGCTGTATCCGATTTCCTTCCGGAAAGCATAAAGAATAAATCACTTCTGCTTTTTAAGAAAAGGATAGAAAAATATAAAATGCTCGAATCCCCGAGGGCAGCTGCTTTTTACATAAAGGGGCTTTCTATCCTTTTAAAAAAGGTAACGGAGATTGGCGGAAAGGATTTAAGGCAGATGTTGATCACTCACTGCGACAGGTTGATATCGCTTTATCGGGCCGTATCTTCCGAAGAATGGCAGTGGTTTGAAAATTACCTGACTTATTCCAACGCTGTTTTGCCGGAGGCGCTTATTTTGGGCTATTCGCAGACCGGCAATAACGAATATCTGGATATAGGCATAAAGACGCTGGATTTTCTCATCGATCAGACCTTTGTCAATGGGATATACTCACCGATAGGCCAGGACGGATGGCATCATAAAACCGGAACACGCCGCTATTTTGATCAACAGCCGGAAGATGTCTCTGCGATGACTTGTGCTCTGGCTACGGCGTATTCAATAACCGCAAAGGATTCTTATAAAAAATTTATGCATGAAGCTTTTAACTGGTTTTTAGGCGATAACAGCCTGAAGCAGGTTGTTTGCGACAGGCTCACGGGCGGATGTTATGACGGCGTAGGAGAGAGAAATATTAACCTCAATCAAGGCGCTGAGTCTATTACATCATACCTCTTGGCAAGGCTTGCTATAATATAGGAGGAAAGATGCCAATAATGCAGCTGATATTATTAAAAATCCCGGCGTTTATTTTAGGCATAGTTATCGTGGGTATAGTTACGGCATTTTCTGTCACAGGACTGCTGATAGTACGTTATTTTATCCCGCATGGCAGGTTAAAGACGCACCATGATGTGGCGGATCCGATTCTGGGCGCTATTGCTGCGGTATATGCGGTACTGATAGCATTTGTCGTGGTCACTGTTTGGCAGAATTTCGATAAAACAAATGCCAATGTGCAACTGGAAGCAAATTACCTCGTAGATATTTACAGGGACTCCGAAGCTTTTTCTCCTGATTTTCACCAGAAAGTAGGCGGGCTGTTACGCGAATATAGGCAGGCAGTAGTTGATTATGAATGGAAGACGATGGCTAAAGGAGAGATGAGCCCGGAAGTAGAAAAATTGATGAGAAAAATATGGTTACTTTATACAACTTATCAACCGGGGAATTTTACAGAACAATCTTTTTTTAATGAATCCGTAAGAAAGCTGAATTTATTTCGGGAGCTAAGAATGCAGAGGTTGATGGATTCAAGAAACGGAACTGCGCCCTTATTATGGTTTGTGTTGATTGTAGGAGGCTTAAGTACCCTCTCGTTTACGTTTTTTTTCGGGGCAGAAAACCTCAATGCCCAACTTGCTATGGCAGCTTTACTTGCCATAACAATATCATTGATTCTATTTACTATTATGTCGCTGGATTTCCCTTTTACAGGGAGCATTTCAATATCTCCGCAGCCGTTTAAAATGATATTATTGGATTAAGCCAATCTAATAATAAATCATATTTTAATTAAAAAGAGTTTCCTCTCCCCGTATTCTCACCGGCAAACTTTGCCATCGTAGCCATACTTAGCCCTGAAACCGCTTTCATAAAGAGCCATTCCTCCTATTGTTCTTGATTCTTTATACAGTAAACTTTATATATAAAGGTCAGAATACCTCTTTCGTT
>JAQUAH010000034.1 GCA_028687345.1 Candidatus Omnitrophota bacterium
AAGCGCGCATTAATTAAAGTGCCGGATAGGCCTTCCTGTTTTAATATTTCCATTGCTTCGTAAGAAACTGCCACCATACTCCCCAAGGCAATAATAGCAAAATCTTTCCCTTCTTTTAAAATCTCTGGTTTACCTAATTCCAGCTCCGCTGTTTGGGAATCCGTTAACTTAGTAAGTGTTTTTGGATATCTGATTGCTACCGGCAGATCTAAATTTAGCGCAAATTCCAGCATCATCTCTAATTCCAGGCCGTCTTTTGGCGCCATGAGCACCATATTAGGTACAGACCTTAAAAAAGCGATATCAAAGATCCCTTGGTGAGTTACCCCGTCTCCTCCTACGATACCAGAGCGGTCAATTGCCAGGACTACCGGCAACTCCTGCAAGGCTATCTCTTCTATAACCTGGTCATATGCCCTTTGTAAAAAAGTAGAGTATATCGCAACCACCGGCCTACACCCTATTTTAGCCAGGCCGCTGGCAAAACAAATTGCGTGTTCTTCGGCAATCCCCACATCAAAAAATCTATCAGGAAACGCATCACGGAATTTGTCTAAACCGGTACCTTCCGGCATGGCTGCTGTAATTGCGAAAATCCGCTTATTATTTTTGGCTAATTCTAGTAGCTTATCGCTAAATACCTCGGTGTAACTTTTAAAGTAGCCAGGCCTTTTCTCTGTAAGGCTTTTTCCCGTCTTAATATCAAAGGGAGAGGCGCTATGAAATTTTACCGGCTCATTTTCTGCCGGGAGATAACCTTTCCCCTTCTTTGTGACCACGTGCAATAATAGCGGGCCTTTAATGTTCAGGATATTTTTCAATGTGGGGATTAAAACCCCCAGGTTATGGCCATCAAAGGGGCCAAAATATCGAAATCCTAATTCTTCAAAAAACATCCCGGGTATGAATAACCCTTTTAAGCCCTCTTCAAATTTATCGGCAAGCTTTATAATACGGCTGCCCTTTGGCATGCGTGATTTTACAAAAGTCTCCAGAGACATCTTGAAGCGGTTATATATAGGTAAGGAGATGATTTTATTCAGATAAGTACTCAAGGCCCCTACATTAGGCGCAATGCTTAACTCATTAGTATTCAAAACCACCAAAATATCTTTTTTCAGGTGCCCGGCATTATTAAGGCCTTCAAAACATAACCCTCCGCTTAATGAGCCGTCTCCGATTACCGCTACAGCTTTAAAATATTCTTTGTGCCCCAAAAAGGCATCCCTTGCACAGGCAAGGCCCAATGCCAAGGATACGGCGGTTGAGCTATGGCCGGTGGTAAAGGTATCATATATAGATTCGTCTTTTGAAGGAAAACCGCTTAAGCCCTTATATTGACGCAGGCAGGTGAATTCATCTTTTCTGGAAGTGAGGATTTTATGCGCGTAACTTTGATGGCCTACATCCCAGACAATTTTATCATGAGGCGTATTTAAACAGTAATGCAAAGCAATGGTAAGTTCCACTGCCCCGAGGCTGGAAGCAAGATGTCCGCCGCTTCGAGAAACAACTTCAATAATTCTCTCCCTGATTTCTCCAGCCACCAAAGGAAGCTGCTCCAAAGAAAGTTTTTTTAAATCCTGGGGTGAATTTATCTTTTCTAATAACATCTATTCTTCTGTCCTTGCCTCATCAAAAGGCTTTAACTCAAATTCGCCTTTCTTGCCCTTTACCAGGATATCAATTTTTTTCTTGGCCGTCTCCAGCCTCTGCGCACAAAGGCGGGAAAGCTCAATGCCTTCCTGATATTTTTTTAATGCCTCATCTAGAGATAAATCCCCTTTTTCTAAATCCTCGACAATCCTCTCCAGTTTCTTTAATGTTTCCTCGAATTTAACTTCGGCCATTTTTGGTAACCTCCATCACTTGACTTAAGATATCTCCTTTATGCAGCTTTGTCTTCACCATATCGCCTGTCTTAACGCTATTGGCATCTTTAACCACCTCTGCCTGCGGCATCTTAAAAGTAATGCTGTAACCCCGCGATAATATATTCAAAGGGCTTAAGGTAGATAATTTTTCCGCTGCCTTGATAAACCCTGATTCTTTTAGTTTGATAAAGTGGAGGGCGCGGATATAAATTTGTTTTGCTAAATCGGCTGTTTTTATTTTATATTGCAGGATGAGAACCGCCGGATTAAGTAAGGTGAGCTTTTTAGCGGCGGCGCCAAGCCTGCTCTTATTTAATTCCAGTTCGTGCGCCATATTCAGATTCAAGCGATGTCTCAAGTCATCCATTGCTTCCTGAAAATTTACTGCCTTGTCCAGGAATAATCTCCTGAGGTTATTGGTCAAAAATTGCAATTTTTCCCTTAAATCTTCCTTTTGGGGCAGGATTAATTCCGCGGCTGCCGACGGAGTAGGCGCACGCAAGTCAGCTACCAGGTCAGCGACCGTCCAATCACGCTCATGACCCACTGCTGAGATTACCGGTATCCCGGAATTATATATGGCGTAAGCCACTGCTTCTTCATTAAACGCCCAGAGATCCTCAATGCTACCGCCGCCGCGGCCTACGATCATTACTTCAATACGCTCATTCCCGGGCAATTGTTCATTCAGGAGATTAAAATCTTTTATTGCCTGGGCAATCTCTTCTTTGGCGCCCTCCCCCTGCACGCGTACAGAGTTAATAATAATATGTACGTCTTTAAATCTTCTATCCAGGACTTTTAAGATATCTTTTATCGCCGCGCCCTGTGCTGAAGTAACCACTCCGATGCGACGGGGAAGATAAGGCAATGTCCGTTTATGCGCGGCAGAAAATAATCCTGCTTTTTCCAGCCGCTGTTTTAATTGTTCCAGGGCTAACTGGAGACTCCCTATGCCCTTGGGTTCAAGTTTTTCTACCACTAATTGATACTGGCCGCGGGGAGGGTAAACATCAATTTTACCAAAACAAATTGCCTTCAGGCCATCTTCAATTTTAAATTTAATATCTTTAGCAGTCCGGTTAAAGATTACCGCCGGTAATAATGCCGCCGGGTCTTTTAAGGAAAAATAACAATGGCCTGACGGATATTGTTTGAAATTAGAAACCTCTCCTTCTACCCAGACCTGTGCAAACGTATTTTCCAGTATTAATTTTATGTCTTTGGTAATTTCGGAAACGGTATAAATGTGCTTAGGACTAGCTAATTTGTCTTGGGATTCAAAGAGATCGGTTTTAGGCATGGGTTTATTCGTGTTCTTTTGTTTTAGTGCCCCCATTTTTAACCGAGCCGTTTACAGCGGGTGCAGGTGAAACTGCATTAGTGGTTGACGGGGCAATTTCCTCAGGCGCTTGTGTTTGCGGCTGAGGTGGTTTCTTTTTTAAAATAATCGAGGCTACCGAATAAGGCTTAAGGCTTAAATCTTGCTGGTAAGAATCTGTTTGTTTGATTTCTTTTTCTTCAGAAGGCTGAAATTCGCAATTAAGGCTGCAGGAGGAATCAATCCTGTATATTTGATATACATAATCTTCTTTTAGATTTTTGACAGTCAACTTTATGTTGCGGGCTACAGTCTCAAACTTCCTCGCTTTTTGAGTTAATTCCTGGGTTTTTTTTAACAGGCCCTTTACTTTATTAGTGGTGCGCAGGCCAGAAATATCCGAAACCCCCTGTATAATTTTTTCAAAGCCCTCTGAATTAATGATGTTTAAAAGGAACTTCCTTTCCGAGCTATTTAACGTAGAAATATTTCTGGAAAGGTAATTTATCGCTATTTCAGGGTCTATATAATTATAAATCAGTATGCTGATGTAATCTTTGCCCTTTGTAGGGATTAATCCTATGAATTCGTCATCCAGCTTAGCTGAAAACATATCATTTCCCAAATTATTCAAAACCTTAAAGACATTGTATATTGTCTTGGGTGAGCCCCTATATGTCGAGTGTTCCGGGTCAAAGGTAAAAATACCTACATTCCTTACTACGCCCTCTTTGTTGCTCTGGAAATCTTCCAGGCAAAAGTAAAGCTGGTTATCAATGCCTGCCTCATGCATTTTCTTTATGCGGCTGGGGATGAAGCTGGCAGCAATAAAAGACTTTTCTTTTCTCTCTGGCAAAACATTGGCGCTGCGGTCATAATTCCATTCGTCTATAACTAACTGGGTATCGCGGGGAAAACTAAAATAGGAGAGCCAGTCCCGGATAAGTTTAATCACGGGCTTATTATAAATACTGCTCTCTTTTTCTGCGGCAGAAGATGTGGAAAATCCATGCCAGCTGATAAAATCTAAAGGGAGACGGTAATGATAACAGAATTTAATCAGTTCGTAAATCAGGCTTTTTTCCGGAGTAATAACCGTGTTGCTATTTACATTTTGAAACCAGGCGCTGACGCTGGGGCCGCCTAC
The DNA here is from genome assembly GCA_028687345.1 of Candidatus Omnitrophota bacterium. GTDB lineage: Bacteria > Omnitrophota > Gorgyraeia > Gygaellales > Profunditerraquicolaceae > JAQUAH01. The sequence continues at coordinate 4,343 of JAQUAH010000034.1, forward strand.
CGGTATATGTATTTTGGTTTCTGCCTCCAATTCCTTAACCGCACTTGCTACTGCACGGTATAAATTAAAATATTCCTGCCTGCGGCCTAAAAAGAAATCATCCAGGTCAGGGGCATTCCAGACTTCATACCAGATATTATACTTCTTGAAGCAGCTCAAATATCTAATGTCAGCCTTCACTAATTCCTTAAAGGCCTTAAAATCCCAGGGAGGGCTTTTTTTATCCAGCACCTCCCCTAAGCCGGCAGGTGTGCCGAATATATTCAAGATTACCACACCTCCCGCATCAGAGACTTTCTTGATAATATTTTCATAATTAACCAGCAGCCTATGTTGTAAATTTTTATTTTTAGAAAGCTGTTTGATTTCCCAAAGATTATATTGCAGGCGAAAAATTCCATTAAAGCCGATCTCCTTCTGCCATTTTTCTATAACCTCCTTGGCTGCCGCTGTCTGCGGCCAGTCAACTTCACGGTGAAAGCCGCGGCCGCTTAAATCAATATTGGGTTTGAAAATCTTCGGGAGGGTAGTTGTGGCTGAGTTGATATCCAAAGTAAATTCCAAATCTTCGCTTGATTGGGAAAATGCTTTGTAACCAGTAACCAGTAACCAACAACTTGCAATAAAAAACAAAAAAACCTTAAAGAATTTTAAATTCATTGTGATAACTTCTTTTGTATTCTTGTAATCGAGCTAGCCTTGCCTGTATTCTCATCCACGTTTAAAACTACACCATGCAATTGAATATTTTCTTTGGCTACCTCAAACCTTGTCGGTATGGCAGTAATAAACCGCATCAAAACATCTTCTACCCTTCTCCCGATGACCGAATCATAAGGCCCGGTCATGCCCACATCAGTGATATAGGCGCTGCCGGCCGGCAAAATCTTTTCATCGGCAGTTTGTATATGGGTATGGGTGCCTAAAACCGCGGATACCTTTCCGTCCAAATACCAGCCAAGTGCGATTTTTTCCGAAGTTGCCTCGGCATGAATATCCACAATAATCACCTTTGTTTCCTTAGATAAAGTTTCTACCGCAGCTAAGCTTGTGCGAAAAGGGCATTCCAGAGCCTCCATAAAAACTCTGCCGTTAACATTTACTACGCCTATCTTTAGGCCGTTTTTCAGGTTAAAGAGCCCGAAGCCGCGTCCGGGAGCGCCGTTTGGAAAATTTAAAGGCCTTAAAATATTCTCCTCCTGATTAATGAAATCAAAAACCTCCCTTTTTTTCCAAATATGGTCTCCTGAAGTAAGCACATTAACTCCGCAGTCAAATAACTCCTGTGCTATTTTAAGGGTAATGCCAGAGCCTCCGGCTGCATTCTCTGCATTGGCAATGACAAAATCAAGATTGTATTCCTTTTGCAACTGGGGAAGGAGTATTTTTATTGCCTCTCTTCCCGGGCTGCCAACTATGTCGCCAATAAATAGGATATTCATCTACTTTGCGTATTCAATCGCCCTGGTTTCTCTTATCACGGTAACCTTAATCTGGCCGGGGTATTCCATTCCCTCTTCTATTTTTTTACGGATATCGCGTGACAGGGTAATCGCATCACTGTCTGAAATTTTCTCCGGCTGTACAATTATACGTATCTCCCTGCCTGCCTGTATGGCAAATGATTTTTCTACGCCTTTAAAAACATTGGCGATTGACTCGAGTTTTTCTAGGCGTTTTATATAAGTCTCCAGGGTTTCTCTTCTTGCTCCTGGCCTGGCAGCACTTATTGCATCCGCAGCTACTGCCAAGACTGCATAAAGGCTCTGTGGCTGGGTCTCTTCATGGTGGGCCTCAATAGCTGCTACGACCTCTGCTGATTCATTATATTTCTTAGCCAGGTCAGCCCCGATTTTGGCGTGCGTGCCTTCAATCTGATGGTCAATAGCCTTACCTATATCGTGCAAGAGGCCGATGCGCCTGCCCAGTTTAAAATCCAAACCTATTTCTGATGCCATAATCCCCAAAAGAAAAGATACCTCTTTGGAGTGTTGTAAGGCATTCTGGCCGAAACTAGTGCGGTATTTCAGGCGGCCTAAAAGCTTGATTAATTCCGGATGCAGCGTATTTACTCCGGCCTCAAAAGCCGCGCGCTCCCCCTCTTCACGTATCTTATCCTCCATATCTTTCTTGGTTTTTTCTACTATCTCTTCAATCCTGCCCGGATGAATTCTTCCGTCTGCAATAAGTTTCTCAAGGCTAAGGCGCGCAATTTCCCGGCGCACTGTATCAAAGGCTGATAGGGTTACTGCCTCAGGGGTATCGTCAATGATAACATCTACTCCCGTTGCCATCTCAAGGGCGCGTATGTTCCTGCCTTCCCTTCCGATGACCCTGCCTTTCATTTCGTCGCTGGGTAATGTCACGACACTGACAGTTGACTCAACCGTGTGCTCTGCAGCGCACCTTTGTATAGCCAGGCTTAAAATCTCTCTCGCCTTTTTATCCGCAGATACGCGCAACTCCTCCTCCTGCCTCTTGATAAATACTGCCTTCTCGGCATTCAGCTCTTCATTCAAACGGCTAAGCAGAATCTGTTTTGCCTCTTCTGCAGACAGAGAAGAGATTTTCTGCAGCCTTTCTTTTTCTTCGGCAATAAGTAAGTGCAGTTGATTATCTTTGGCCTTCAGGGCTTCTTCCTGCTTTTTTATATTTTCTCCTCTTGCTTCAATTTCTTTTTCTTTTTTCTCAAGAAGGTCTAAGCGTCGGTCAATATTTTCTTCCTTTTGAGTAAGCCTTCTTTCCGAATTTGATATTTCCTGTCTTCTCTCTTTTGTCTCACGCTCAAAATCCTGGCGCATCCTGTAGAGAAGGTCTTTTGCCTCTAACTCTACCTCGCGGCGCCTGTCCTGGGCCTCTTTCTTTGCCTGTTCTAAGATATATTGAGCCTGTGTTTCGGCATTCTGGATCTTCTTCTCGGCCATATACTTTCTCAAGAAATACCCCAAGCATAAGGCCGCCAAAGCAATACCTGCAAATATAATTATATACATAAGCTTATTCAACCCCCTTTTCTAAAGACTCTAAAGTATTATTTGATAATTAACAGATTTTAGGCAAAGATGATTTTGTCGACGCTTATATCATGCGTTTGGCGGGGTAGAGAAGGCATAATCTGAAAATCAAAGGCAAGACCAATAGTTGGAGTATCCTTAGGGAGTTTTTTTAGGAAACGGTCATAGCAACCCTTGCCGCGACCCAGGCGGCTGCCCTTCTTATCAAAGGCAATACCAGGCACAATTACCAGGTCTAAATCTTTTACCGGGATGCTTTTCTTATTTATCGGCTCGCAAACCCCATAAGGACCCTTTTTCAAGCTTGCATTATCCTCTAATATACACGGTCTTAATGTTATTCTATTTTTTTTACAAACTGGCACATAAACTATCTTGCCTAAATTTTTAGCCTCTTTTATCATTTCTTCTGTATTTACCTCTTTGCCAAACGCGATGTAAAACATTACAAACTTTGCCTTTTTAAAAATTGAAACCCCAAAAAGCTTCTTTTTTATTAACTTACTTTTTCGCTCTCGGTTTTCCTCCTTCTGTGTTTTTAATCTTAAAAGGATTTTACTACGAATTTGCTCTTTTGTCAACATCGGCTAATGCTCGTGCTTGTGCTCTTCAATCTCAAAAGGCACTTCTTTACCCTGCCTTTTATAATAATCTTTTAGGGCAGAACGTAACGCCTCTTCAGCCAGTACTGAACAGTGCATCTTTATGGGAGGCAGGCCGCCTAACGCCTCAGCCACTGCCTTGTTAGAAATCTTCAGTGCCTCTTCAATAGTCTTACCCTTAACCATCTCTGTAACCATGGAACTGGTGCTTATCGCGGCACCGCATCCGAACGTCTTAAACTTTGCATCTACTATCACATTATTCTCTATTTTAAGGAACATCTTCATTACGTCACCGCAGACGGGATTTCCGACGGTGCCAATGCCGCTTGCGTCTGGAATTTCACCCACGTTTCTGGGGTTCATAAAGTGGTCCATGACTTTTTCGCTATAAGGTAGTTGCTCCATTTTATTTCGCCATTATTAACTTGTGCGGTTTATTTGATTTTTTAAAATCCTTGGGGGTTTGAATCTTTTTAAAATTATTGAGTTTTCTCTTTTTTTCCAATTCTTTATAAATTAAAACCCAGGCACAGTCTTTATCCTGGTCCACTTCGCATTTGCCTTTATTCATGCCGCCGCAAGGCCCGTTCAGCAATCCTTTTGCGCACAGCGTTATCGGGCAAATGCCGCCGGTTATATCCAGGACGCACTCTGCACAGAAAGAACACTTCTCATAGAAGTTGCCTTGGGCATCCATCACTGCGCCAAAAAGGGTATTGCAGGCAGGCAGGATAGTCTTGCCAAATCTATCGTTATCCTTTACTGATTGCACCCCTAAGCCGCAGGCTAAAACCAAAATTGCCTCTGTCTCCTTTAATGCCTTAATGTTCTTGGCGAATTCGGTTTTTATCTTACTTGCCACGCACGGCGCTTCGGGTATACACATACCCGTGACTAGCTTACCGTGCTTTTCTAGTTCCTGCTTCATGGCCAAAACCTCCGGCTCTCCCCCTGTTTTACAGGTAGCCGAGCATTCGCCGCAGCCTACCAGGAATATTTTCTGATACTCCTTTAGGCTTTCAATTATCTCTGTTAATGCTTTTTGTTCGGTAATAATCATTTTCTTAACCCTTGTAATCTGATGAAATTAAGCCTCTGCTAGAAAGATTCAGGCATTAGGTATAAATTTTAACATATTTTAGAAGCCAGCTCAAGGATTCTCTTTCTTCTCTTTCTTTTCTTTCTTTTCTTCGATAATTTTTTTAGTTATTTCTTGCGGCACAGGCACATACTTATCAAATTCCATTGACGCAGAAGCCCTGCCGCTGCTTAGGGAACGCAAATTTGTGGTGTAACCGAACATCTCGGAAAGCGGCGCTTCGGCAGAAATGATTTTCTGTTTACCTTTGCTGTCTACATTGAGAATCTTGCCTCTGGCCGAGCAGAGGTAGCCAATAATGCTATTTACATATTCCTCTGGCGTGGTGACCTCTAATGACATAGAGGGTTCAAGCAGTATGGGCTCAGCTTTCAAAAATGCCTCTTTGAAACCAATGCTTCCTGCGATTCTGAATGCCAGCTCTGAAGAATCTACTTCGTGGAATGAGCCGTCGACCAGGTTGACTTGAACGTCTACTACAGGATAACCTGCATAGACCCCTTTTCCCATTGCCTCAATAATGCCTTTTTCTACTGCCGGTATAAATGATTGCGGTATAGCGCCGCCTTTAATACTGTTTATAAATTCAAACCCCTCTCCCGGCTTGGCTGGCACAATTTCCATTACCACATGCCCATACTGGCCTCTGCCTCCGGTTTGCCTGATGTATTTACCCTCTCCTTCGGCCGATTTTAAAATAGTCTCGCGAAAAGCAACCTTGGGTTTGCCGACAATTGCATCAACTCCAAATTCCTCCTTAAGCCTATCCACAATAATCTCCAGATGCAGCTCCCCCATCCCGGTGAGTAGCGTTTCTTTGGTTTCTTCATCAGAAGTCACCATAAACGTAGGGTCTTCTTCTGTCAACCTTGCCAATGCCTTGCCCAGTTTATCCTGCTCAGACTTGCTTTTAGGCATAATACTTAGAGAAACTACAGGAGTGGGAAACTCGATTTTTTCCAACAAAATCGGGTGTTCACTGTCGCAAAGCGTATCTCCTGTTATCGTATGCGTAAGCCCGATTACTGCTACGATATCTCCGGCAAAGGCGTATTCTATATTCTCCTTTTGATTGGCATGCATCTGCACAATCCTGCCCACCCGCTCCTTTTTATCTTTTGTTGCATTCAGCACATAAGAACCTGTCTCTAGAACCCCCGAATAAACTCTTACATAAACAAGTTTGCCCATATGCTGGTCTGCCTGCACCTTAAACGCAAGGGCAGTTAAGGGCTCTCCGGGGTCAGCTTTTCTTTGCATATGGTTTTGCGGGTCATCGGGAGAATGCCCTGTGACCGCAGGCAGATCAAGCGGAGAGGGCAGATATAGGGTTATGGCATCAAGTAGTTTCTGTATCCCTTTATTCTTAAAAGCTGCTCCGCAGAGCACCGGGACCATCTTGTTGGAAATAGTTCCCCGGCGGATAACCTGCACTAATTCTTCCTGGGTAATCTGCGCCTCAGATTCCAGGTATTTTTTTGTCAATGTTTCATCAAAAGCCGCTACTTTCTCCACCAACTTATGGCGCTGCTCTGCCGCAGCCTGTTTATATCCCTCTGGTATATCTTCGATGCGAAAATTCTTTCCCAGAGACTCCTCCTCATATATATAGGCCTTCATTTCCAGAAGGTCAACTACACCCTGGAAACTCTCTTCGCTGCCAAGCGGGATTTGCAAAGGTATACAATTACCTCCCAGTTCTTCTTCAATGCTCTTTAAAACCGCAAAAAAATCTGCGCCCACGCGGTCCATTTTATTGACAAAGGCAATCTTGGGGACATTATACTTATTTGACTGGTGCCATACGGTCTCTGACTGAGGCTCAACACCGCCCACCGCGCAAAAAACTGCCACTGCTCCGTCTAAAACACGCAGGCTGCGCTCTACCTCGGCAGTAAAATCAACGTGGCCAGGCGTATCAATCACATTAATCCTGTGGTCATTCCAAAAACAGGTAGTGGCAGCAGCGGTAATGGTAATCCCCCGCTCCTGCTCCTGTTTCATCCAATCCATCTGCGCATGCCCCTCATGCACCTCGCCTATCTTATGCGAACGGCCCGTATAAAATAGTATCCTTTCCGTAACAGTAGTCTTTCCGGCGTCAATGTGAGCCATAATCCCGATATTCCTTGCCTTCTCTAAAAAGAATTTGGGAGTAGGCCGGGCTTTTTCTTCCTTTTCCGGTTCTTTTGCCTCAGCCGGCTCCTGCTCCTGTTCAGCTCCAACCTCTGTTTTTTCTGCTTCAGCTTCTATCTCAGGTTGCGCTACTGGCTCTTCTTGCGCCGGTGCTTTTTCTGAAACTGCTTCTTTCTCTACGGGTGTTTGCGGTTCTTCTTTAGCTTCTGGCGCAGCCCTAGCAGCCTCTTCTTTTACAACCGGCTCTTCTTTCTTCGCCGACTGCCTTAGCTGCATTATCTCTTCGGCAAAAGCCTTTAATCTCTCTTCTTTGGCCTCTAATTCCTTTTCCAGCTGCGTATACTCCTCATTGAGTTTATTAAAATCCTGCTTTGGTACCCATTCGCTAAGTTGTTCCTTCTTTTTCAATTCCTGGATAGTGCCCAGGTGCGTCTTGATTTCCTTAGCCAGCCTTTCGATCTGATGTTTGCCGGCTTCAATCTGGTCAGACTTATCCTTGATGTCTTTCTCAAGTGAAACTACTTTTTCGTTTATTTCTCTTTGCTCTTTATTTAAACTTACGTTTTTCTGAAATTCATCATGCAGCTCTTTTTCTTTTTCAAGGAATTTATTCTTGTAGTCTAAATTTTCTTCCTTAACTTTATTAAGCATCTCCTCTGACTTGGCAACCCAGTCCTGCCTTCTGGTTAACTCCTGTTGGAGGCTCAGTGCTTTGGCTTTAGCTGCTTCGTGTTCTTTTTGCGCGTGGGCATAATCCTGCTTTAACTTTTCCAGTTCATTCTCCAGAGACAGGATTTGCTCTTCGAATCTCAAGGTTGCCTGTTCGCTAAGATATGCCCCTGATTCTAAGGGGACAGTGGTTTTACGTCTAGGTTTTGTCTTTGTGGTAGTCTCTTGAGCCGTAAACACGCCATAAAGGGCATAGACCACCAGCGACACACCCAGAAAAACCATTGCCTGAATGAAGATACTCACTCTTTACCTGCCTTGCATAGCATTAATTACGTTTTGGCTTACCCCTTGTTGTTTAAGATAACTAATGTCATCGCTAGTTAAATTAAACTTCGAGTTGCTTAAGCGTATCTTGTCAATAATAACATTCTCATTGGCGCCTTGCTTGCTGAGCTCCACAATTTGCAGAATAGTCATCTGATTAGGATTCGCTGCAACAGTTGTGCCTGTTGTTTGAGCTGGTTGGCCTGGCTTTTGTATTTGGCCGCCGACTATTGCTCCGGTTAATGCACCTGCTGCTGCTCCGATAGCTGCTCCCTCTAGCCCGTGATGGCTCTGATGGCCGACAATTCCGCCGGCAGTAGCTCCGAGCAATCCGCCGATGACTGCGCCTTCTCCTGAGCGTGTTTGAGAGCCCTGGCAACCTAAGGTTAACAGCGCTAACCCGGCGCATAAAAACAGAATTAAGATTCTTTTCATTCTCCCCCTCCTTCAATGAACACATAACCTATGGAGTATAACTTTAATACTCTCCGACATAAGTTATTGTGCGAATTGATAATTTTCTTCTGGCCTCACTTACCCAATTTTTCCAACCTTTCTTTTATCTTAGCTTCATAACCAATATTTGTGGGCTCATAATATTTCACTTTCTTTCTGGTATATTTTTGTTTCACATAATGCCCTTCATAATCATGCGCGTATTTATACCCCTTGCCATGCCCCAGTGTCTCTGCGCCTGAATAAGAGGTATCTTTTAGGTGGTCCGGCACTTCCTGCACGCGTTGGCCTTCTATATCCTTAGTGGCCTTTTCAATAGCAAGGTAACTGGCATTGGATTTTGGCGCACAGCTAACATAAACTACTGCCTGCGCCAGAGGGATGCGTGCTTCAGGCATACCGACGAATTCAGAAATTTGTAGTGCCGCATTTGCCAATACCAGGGCCAGAGGATCGGCATTACCCACATCTTCTGCTGCCAGGATGCAAATCCGGCGGGCAATAAAACGCGGATCCTCCCCTGCATAGAGCATCTTAGCCATCCAGTACAAAGCAGCATCGGGGTCTGAGCCGCGCATGGATTTTATAAACGCCGAGGCAGTATCGTAATGGGCATCTTCATCCTTGTCATAAAGAATGGGCTTCTTCTGTATTGACTCGGCGGCAACTTCCAAATCAAATTTTATAAATCCGTCTTTAGAGGCCGGCGTAGTGAGCGCTCCTACCTCAAGGGCATTGAGCGCACGCCTGGCATCGCCTTCACAGGTTTTGGCTAAAAATGCCAAGGCCTTTTTATCTATTTTTAACTTAAGATTGCCTAATCCCCTGATTTTATCCTTTAGGCTAGCCGATAAAATATTTAGAACCTCATCTTCTTTCAGGGATTTTAGTTCGCATACAAGTGAGCGCGACAAAAGTGGAGAGGCAAGGGAAAAAAACGGATTGTGGACAGTAGCGCCTATAAGGACAGGGTTGCCTTCCTCCACGTCGGGCAGGAGCACATCCTGCTGGGCTTTATTAAAACGGTGAATTTCATCAATAAAAAGGATTGTCTTTTTCCCCTGGTTAGATTCTTTTAGTTTGGCTGTTGCAATTACCC